>CAZAZO010000007.1:0-19806 GCA_964489675.1 Candidatus Woesearchaeota archaeon
TAAAATTAACGAAAAATAAAAATAAAAAATTAGAAGATTTACTTCTTAGCATGCTCTGCGACCTTTCCGATCCAGATTGTAGCAGCAACCGCGATTATGGTTACGATCACAGCATAAACCCATGGTCCGCCAGAAGACAAACTACAAAGTGCTCCAGCTTCAGGATTAGCAACACCCAAAACAGTACAGGGCCCCTTAAAGAGTGCTTTAATTGCATCGTTCCAGGCAAGCGCTGCCACAAGTCCGAAAGCAGCAGTAACTAAAGCTGCAAGTTTTTCGACAATGTCTTTTTTCATTTTTTTAATACCTCCATTTAGATTTAGTTAAAAATGAAAGCATGAAACTTTTTTCAAAGTTACTTTTTTCATAAATCAATTTTACCTCCTTGTAGGTTATGTATTATATAGGTTAAGATATTATTTAAGGATTTGGGATTTTGAAAACTAATGCAATCTCCTAATCAAATAGTCCTGAGAAACCAATTTTTCTCCTGGAGGATTGACATCTGTTGGACATCCTACGGATACTCCGGTATAGTCTGAATTGTGAACATCCTTTGTTTCTGTCTGAGTTAGTTCTTCTACAACGCTATTCCCAAAATGGCATCCACGCACACCAATTGGTAAACCAGAAAGTAAAAGAAAATCTCCGACCCCTAGTCCTCTAGCCCTTTTTGCAACATCACTAGCGATAAGAGAAGGATCATAATGGCATTGCTCCAATTTCCTCTCTTTCATTTTTGGGCCTGATTGATCTGTTGCGCTTCCCATATTAGGCCGCCCGCACTATCCAGATTATTATAAGAAAAATAGCAATTATTAATAAAATAATCAATAACCACCAGATCCAGCTAAGGCCGCCTTCTTCCTTGCCGCTTAAAGATAATGTTTGGTAATATGCCGGGGAGCTTATCGTTTCATTACTACTGCCTCTCCAGATATTAACTGATCCGCTACTGCTTGAACTGCCACCACTACTGCCACAGTCTTTTTCTTCTACTGGTTTGAAGTATTCTGTTCCGCAGTTGTTTAGATCTGTACAGCTCCTAGTTCTTTTATCGTTCCTACAACTACTCCAACTTGTACATTGCCAGTTTTCAACACATGACGTCGTATTACTGCCAAATAAAACAAATATTGAATATGAAGCGTTAACAACATTTCCTGCTTTGTCTTCTGTAAATATTGTAAAGTTATATCTTGTATTATTTTCTAATCCATATGTTGTAACCCTAGAACCTGTAAAATCTGTTTCATTCCAAACCGTATCGTTGTTTGAATCAACTACTGTTAGATTATATGAACCATCAAATCCTGCACAGCCTGAATCAGATCCTTCCCAGCTCCATATAAAGAAACTCATGTTCCACTCATTAGAGCCATCAACTTCATGAATTGTTAAATTAGGCGCGTCACTATCTATACAGAAACTTGAACACTCTTCATAATATCTGAATTCACAATTGTCTGGACCGCCCGCGCACCTTCTAGACTCTACCTTACAACAAAGTTCATGATTTCCTTCGCTGAAATAAACTTGGTCGGATTCTATTCCCGTCTTCCAATCAAAGTCAGAAATAACGGACGAACCTGCTGGCTCCCAGCTTAAAATTGTAAAGTCTGGACTTGTTCTATTAAAATAAATTCTATTTACTGAGAAATTTTCTGAATTTGCAGAAGCGTAACCATGAACTGCGAAAAAGTCAGATGTATTAAACGATGTATTTGTGCCCAGTAAATGATCCAGTCCGTTTGTTCTTGATTCTAAAAAATCTACTGAGCATGTTGGATAATCCGTTGGAGGAAGGCATTCGTCATTGGCACATCCGTATTCACACTGTGTTAAATTTGTAGACATTGTTCTCCCACATTGGCCTGCATCACAAGCAGGAGTAGACCACGTTTCTAAAAGATCGTCTCCTTGACATGTTTGATTTTCTAGGATATCCACTCCAGAACAGTCTTCTTTGAACTGGTCGAAAATTTCAACTGTATACCAGTTGTTTCCGAAGCATTGTTCATATGTAACGTTTGATAAAACATTTAGTCCGCTACAAAAATCTACTCCCCATAAATTTCTAGTCTCTCCGTCTGTACAAGTTTGATTAAGGCAGTTGCCGTCGAAACAACCGAATTGGCAAACTTCCATTTCCTTATAAGAACTAGATTCAACTGAGCAACCGAATCTGTCACTACATTTACCTTCATAGATTGTAACGTCTCTTGTTTTATTTGCGTCCATACAATAATAATTACTATATTGAACCGTGTCGTTTCTACAATCTTGGAAGAATGAAAAATTGAAAACTCTATTCCATGCGTTGTCAAAACAGACCTCTTCTGACTCATTCAAATTCCAGTCAAGGCCATTACAATAATAACTAGAAAGATAATCTCTTGTATCCCCATCATTACAAACAGTTTCATTTTGACATTGCCCATCACTACATCCATATTGACAAACTTGTGTTTCTTGGGTTACGCTAGAATCAATGCCGCATCCAGTGTCATCATCACAAACGCCAGATTGAGTTGTTATGTCTCGAGTCTTGTTTTCACCAACACAATAATAGCTACCATAATCTACGTCGCTGTATGTACAGTCTTCTAAAAGATTTGTATCTGTATCTGTTTCAACACCGCATCCAGTGTCATCATCACAAACGCCAGTAGAACTAGTTGTGTCTTCGTAAAATAACACACCAGAACAGTAGGTTTGTGTGGAGGTGTCAGAATATGAACAATCTTCTATTAGATTTGTAACATTGAACCAACTACATCCATCTTCGCATGTCCAGTCAAATGTAATGTTAAAAAATGAATTTGCCTCACAGAATGTCTCGCTGTATGAATCCCCACAAGAACAGTCATCACAGTCATCCAATGTGATTTCGTCAAAGCTTTGGTGCTTCATATTATTAGTACTCCAAACTCCAGCAGAATTTTTACACTTGTAACTAACAGTCTTTAGGCCTTCGGTTGAATAAGTATAACTTACAAAATAACGATTATCCTCTGTTCCTTTATCAACACTCTCAAATCCTGCTCCATCTCCCCAGTTGATTTTACATTCATCCATATCGTATACTGCATCATTATTCCACAGGCCCGCATATATTGTATAGTTGTGAGATTCAGTATTATGAGTTCCTGGCTCTTCTCCTAAATAAATAGCGGTTGTAGGTGCTAATGCTTGAATAGTAATTGTATCATAGTTAGTTTCATGAACGTTGCCCGTCGTCCAAAGGCCTGCTGAATTTTTACATCTGTAATTAACTGTTTTAAGTCCTGTACTAGAATATGTATGTCCTACACTATACCATGATCCTTCTGTTCCTTTACTAACTGACTCCCAACCTGAACCATCGTTCCAATCAATTTGACACTGGACTACAGAGGTTTGATATTCTTTATTCCAAAGGTTAGCGTAAATAGTTGGCTTGTAAGACAATTGATTGTGGTCTGCGTTATCATCTTGTCCTAAATAAATTCCTAAAACTGGAGCGGTAGTGTCTGCTGCAACTAAAGAAAATAGGCTTAATAATAATACAACACTAAAGATTGCTAGTAGCTCGGATTTCATATTTTAGACTCCCCCAATTTATCAATTAATGTTTTTGTAAGCCCAGAAAAACCCATGTCATTCAATGCTTCTTCAATTTGACTAGTAGTATAAGACTGAATTGAATTTTTAGTGCCTGTTTCTGCGTCCCCGGCGGTATAGAAGGCGAACTGACCAAAGCCACCCACGGGAGGAACCGCCAGAGCACTCGACGAAGACCTAGACCTAAGACTCCCAACATACCACGCCCTCATAACTCCTTTCTTGCTTACATTCGGAAGAAATTGCCCCATCATAGTATCATAACTGTGCTGGTCTTTTCCTAATTTGAATGTTCCTGCGATAATCTCCGCGACTTCTTCTTCAGATCGAGCAAATTTCGCATCAACATAATTCGGATGACCTAGTTTTGTCAATAACAAAGGATGTTCCATTGCCTGTCTTTCTGTTAAATCTTCATTAAGGAGCATTCCCTTTCTTTTAAAAGTATAAACTCCGCCTTGTTCATTCCAATTTTCAAACTTCCCCCACCTACCTTCTGAATCTAAATTTACACCACAACTACCTAAACTTTCATCTGTATTAATTAAACCTAATCCGAATCTAGCAGCCTCAGTTAAACCGGAATTTGAGTTTTCATAAGGTAAAATAACTTTCACAGCATTTCCTTTTATTGCAGATAATGTAGAAGTATCAAAATGATTTCGTGCAATTTGAGGAGCAGTTCCAAAATTTCTAACGCTTAAAACTCTTATGTCTGCCTCTGAAGGAATATGGCCTTCGCCACTATTCCATCTTGCTAAAAGAACTGGATCTTTATCTATGTTCCTCTCATAGCGGAATTCCAAGGTATCTTGTCCTAACTGAACTTTTTTCATTGGAATATTCCTCCTGAAATAAAACCTAGGTGATTACAATCTTCATCGTCATCTGGGCAGTCAACGGGTGGGGTTGTTGGGGGTGTTGTTGGGGGTGTTACTGGATCAATCTCTGGGATTGTTGTCACTGGGATTGTTGGACCTGGTTCTGGCGTAGGTGCTGGATCTGGGTCACTTGGGTCATCGCCACCTCTGCCAACCGTAACATATTTTGTAACAATCTGAGCTATATCACATTCTTTTTCAGCGAATTTTATATCATGCAACCTTGTCCTCTCAACTTGCCTGTAGTCAGAAAGAAATTTACCAACTCCATGGGTCACATCAGCTTCCGCTCGCATATTACTCCACTGATTTACACTTGAATGTGTTCTTTCTCCAGCTTCATTTTTATCATTAAAGTATCCTATCTTTGCTGCCCATCCCCAGCCACTATTCTTCCCAAGTGGCCCACTGACTTTTGCATCAATACTGAAAGCATTGGCACCTTCAAAACAATCTTCAGCGTGTTTAAAACTATAAGCAGCAATGCCTAAATCAAGCTCTTTAGTGTTGTCTTTATTTCTCCAAGCTGCGCATCTTGCATGAGCATCGAATCCTGTATGCCTAGAAGAAAAATATGCGTTAGCATGAAGTCGGACCCACTCTGCAGGAAACCATTCAGCTCCTGCTCCAAACTGAGTAACATCATCTTGATCACTTGCTCCAGTATAAGAATCAAAAAAGCCATGTATGCCAAAAATATCTCCAGACTCTGCTGCCACCCTATATCCAGCCCCTAAACTTAAATCAACTCCGTCAAGTGATGCTGCTCTAGCGTCCATAAAAAAAGCACTCTTATCATTGTCTCCAAATGCGTTATGGTATTGAACTTGAACTCCAGAATTTTCAGTATTTCCCTTATATCCAACTTTAGTTACGGCATCTAGTCCTAAATGTTGAGAAGCAGAATACGCTGGTCCAGCGAGTAAAGAAGTAAGACATGCTAATCTGCAAGCGGCTCTTTTAATCCCTGGTAATCTTGTTTTTTTCATCTTCGATATTTTTCACTTTTCTCTTTTCCCAGAATCCAGGTGCAATTAATTTGCTGTCATTTTGAAATAACAATAGTATTTAAATCTTTTGGCAAGTTGTTGCTAAAAAGTAATACTGGAGATAAAGATTCTTGATGTAGAAAGTAATATCTCCTATGAAGAAAAAACTGGGGGCTGGAGTATAGCCCGGCTAAAGTCTGAATTTGTTAAGATGTTCTCTCAGTTAAAAGAAAAAAGATCCAAGTTCTCCTATAAGATGACTTACTTTAGGAATAAGAAAGAATTAGAGGGGGCTGTTGAGGAATTAAAGAAAGATGGGGAGTTACCTATATTGGTTTGGCTGTATAAGGAGGGTTAGTTATTTAAATACCGATTTATAGGGGTAACTATGTGGGTTGTTAAATTCCAATTCGACGGGAGTGAGATCTTATATGGAAGGTGTGCAAAAAAGTTTAATGGTGTAATTAGCGGCTATAATCTCTCTAGTTACGAGAGAGGAAAGCGATTATATGTAAACTCTGCTGGAAGATTCCTTGGAGAACACCCAGATAAAAGTAAATTCATGAATTTTCTAAAAAAAGATAAACATATATTAAAATTGGAAGAACACGAAGGATTTTTTATAGTTCTAGTTGAGGAGGATTATTCGTTCAAGCCATTCTATAGTTCTTCATTTGTTTATCTTTCTCCCGTAATAATTAATAAGGAGGGGCTCTATAGTTTTCATATAGGAAGTTGGCATAGGGAAGATATAGAAAAGCTTCTAAAAAAAGTAGAAGGTTTTGAAGGATACAAATTATTGAGCTTAAAACAAGAAAGGATCAAAGACATTTCTCTAACAGGTATAAGACCAAACCTTACAGAGAAGCAAAAAAAGGCTTATGAGCTCGCAGTTGAAAAAGGATATTATGAATACCCCAAGAAAATTGACCTCAAACAATTAGCAAAACTTGCAGGAGTATCCTATTCTACATTTCAACAGCATTTAAAATATGCAGAAAAAAAGGTAAGCAACTTCTTTTTCAATAAAAAGTGATACCGATTTAAATCGGTAAAAATCAGAAGTAGGCTATTTCTATTATTTCTTTAACTAAAATGAAGAAAAAAAGATGAACCCAATAGTATTTCCAAATATGGAAATGGAAGAGAATCAAAGGCAGCTAGGGGGAAGCCTTGTCGGAGCTGGAGCTTCGGTTTTACCTCTCCTATATCCTGCATTTGAAGCAGGCTCTGAAAATTATTCTCGAACAAATAGCGTTCCTTGGGCCATTGTGGATGGTTTAGCTGTGCTTACGGTGGGATCTGCATTGGCTGGCTGGATCGGAGGCTATCTCGGAGGTATTGCTTTTAGAAATTATGAAAAAAGATTACCTGAATCGGGATAGAGATTTAAGGAAATACAGAAACCGATTTCTTGCGATTAGTATCCCTGCTATTGTTCTTAGTGGATACATGATTTATGCTACTCACAATCTTAAAACTCCTGAAAGAAAAGAGGTTGTAGGAAATTTAGCAGGGCTCGTAATAGGGATAGGGGCCTTTAGTGGGATGGGGGGCATTATTTGCCAAGGAGAAAGACAATCACTCAAAAAACAGCATCACTCTTGAATTTATACTTCACACACTTGTAACAGATCCTAGAAGATTTAGATTTCGTCTTGAAAATTTCCTTACAACGTTTACACATACGAGAATATTCTTTGAGCTCTGCTGTTGTCATGGAAGATTTAATAGAGAATAGTTTTTATTAATTTCTATCCCCATCACAACCAAGCCACTATCCATCCTGGCTCCAATCATCTTGACAACTTCTAGCACCTTAGCCATCTGTCCTTCAACGCTATCTAGCCTTTCCTGCAGAATTTCTTTTTCAGACTTTTCTAATCTCTTTTTTATCTCTGTTTTTGTAACGTCCAGTCACTTTAAACATTTATATACTCTTTTTTATAATCAATATTATCAAGAACACACCATTACAGAAAGACTTATAAGGATTTAATCCCAATCAATAATATGCCGCAGGAAGGCTATAATCTGCTTGCAGAATCCTGAGCATGTTTCCCACCTTGTGTTGAACCTGGTGGGCTCTTTATTATGGTAAAAAATATTTCCTCAATTTCTAATACGTCGAAGAAAAAAGTTTGTGTTTATATAGATGGTGCGAATTTTTTCGGTGGACTAAATAATTTTAGTAAAAAGTTTACTGACTGGTGTTTTGATTTTGAAGGATATGTAAATAAACTAATTGGCAAAGATACACTTGTTTCTTCTTATTATTATAATGGATATGTTAGAAAAAAAATTAATAAAAATATTTGGAAAAAGCAAAAGTCTTTCTTTGAAGCCTTGCAAAGATTAGATTTATGGACAGTGGTTCTTTGTAAAAAACAGGAATGCGAATCTGATGATGGGAAAAAATACTATCGGTTAAAAGAAGACGATATTAACCTTGCAATAAATGCCCTATCTGATGCCTATGAAAATAAATTTGACAAAATGATTTTGATAAGTAGCGATAGAGATTTTATTCCTCTTGTTAGACAAATAAAAAAGCTAGGCAAGGAAATTAAAATCTGTTATTTTGAGAATTCTATCTCAAAAAAACTTTTAAATCTCTTTGAAAAACAAGATCAAATAAAAATTACTAAATCTATTATAAAAAGATATTTTAAAAAATTACCATGAAAAAAAATTTGAAAAAATCAACTTCTAAGAAGATTCCCATTAAGAATCAAAAATCAAAACCACTCAAAAAGCCCACCAAAACAATTTCGGGTGTGGCCCCTGTTGCTGTTATGATTCCGCCAAGAGCGTGTGAACATGGTGCTTGTGTTTTTTGTCCGACCTTAAATGCTCCTCAGTCTTATACTCCTGAGTCTCCGGCCGTTTTAAGGGCAAAATCAGTAGAGTATGATCCATATAAACAAACCAAAAAAAGAATTAAGATGCTTCGCGAGATGGGGCACCCAGTTGACAAGATAGAGTTAATAATTATGGGTGGAACGTTTTTGTCTTTTCCTAAAAAGTTTCAGTTTGAATTTGTTAAAAGGTGTTATGATGCTATGAATGAAGAATTGGCTTCGATGAAAAAACGAGGTAAGGAAATTTCACTATCTTTGGTGAGCGAAGCGAGAAGCAAGGGTGGGTCATCGAAGATGATTAGTGGGAGACATGATGAAAATTCCGAAGATCTAAAACAAATACGAGAAGAACTAAAGAAAGCTAAATCCCTAAACGAAAAGGCGAAGCATAGGTGTGTTGCACTTTGTATTGAGACTAGACCTGATGTTTGCACTGACTCGCATATTAAAGATATATTAGAATTTGGAGCGACCAGAGTTGAGCTTGGGGTGCAGGCAATTGATGATGACATATATAGGTTGGTTAACCGGGGGCATAGTGTAGCAGATGTTATTAGTGCAACGAAGAGGCTAAAGGAGGCTGGTTTTAAAATTGGATATCATTTGATGCCTGGAATTTATGGGAGTAATCCAAAAAAAGACTTGAAGATGTTTAAAAAAATATTTAAGAATTCTGACTATAAACCTGATCAAATCAAAATTTATCCGTGCCAGGTTTTATCAGGGAGTAAGCTAGAAGAAATTTATTGGCAGGGAAAATATAAGCCGTATACCAAGCCGGAGGTGGCGGGGCTAATAGTTAAGATGCTTCAAAGAACTCCTAGGTATTGTAGAATTATGAGAATCCTTAGAGAAATACCACTAGCTTATCTTGTTTGCGGAATAAAACATATTGATATGAGAAAAGACATTGAAGAAGAGATTAGGAAAAATAAAAAGACAAAAATTGAAGAGATCCGGTTTAGGGAAATTGGGTTTGCTCTTCGGGATAATAGAAAAATTGATACTAATTTAAAGTTGAAAAAAACGAAATATAAGGCGTCGGGTGGAACTGAATATTTTTTGGAGATTGTAAATGAGGATGATTTGTTATTTGGGCTTTTGCGGTTGAGGCTGGAGAGGGGGGGCGGGGTGGCTACAGTTAGGGAGCTGCATGTTTATGGGCCGGCACTAAGGCTAGGAGAAGAGGGGAAGCTTAGTCAGCATAAGGGGTTGGGCAAAGAGTTAGTGAAAGAAGCTGAAAAGATTTCTAAGAAAAGGGGAAATAAAAAGATTAGGATAATTAGTGGGGTTGGAGTTAGGCAGTACTATAAGAAACTTGGATATAAGACTGACAAGAAAGGAATTTATGTTGAGAAAAAGTTGAATTAAGTCTATTTAGCACCATTTATTACAAATTCTGTAACTTTTAATACAAAATAGAAAGGTTTTTAAAGAATTAAAACATATATTCCATATGGCAACAAAATACGATTTATTTGAGTCCCTCTATAGGAAACATGGGGACATAAGACCAATAGAAGCATTAAGGGCACTAGACAAAGAAAAAAGAGAATATCATAACATTCACAAACTACTAAGAGAACTTGTAAAAGAAAAAATAGCAACAAAAGCAAATCGTAAATTTATTATTAAAAAAAATACAAGAACCAATCTTCTTTATAAGCTAATTTCCTACTGCATAAAAAATGATATTAACTATAATCTTATCTTAGAAAAAAATCTTGCAATCTTTATTAAAAGAGGCCTAGAAAAAAGGGAAATAAATCTGGCCTCATCCAAACTAAATCCAAGAACCTTCTCCAAATACATAAACATACTCGAAAAATACGGACTAGGAATCATAATTTCGAAAAAACCATTGCGATTCAAATGTTTTTATAACACCCTAATCAACAATCTCTTAATTTACTTTAGAATAGATAAAATAAAGATAAAAGAATCAACAAGGTCACACATCCCAGACATTCTAAAAGAATTAAAAAAATTTAAATATCTAAAAAAGAAAAATGAACGAAAATACAACAAAATAGTTGAAGAATTTGAAATTTCATTCATCAACCACAGCCTTTCGCTAGAAGGAAACCCCATAACACTTCCAGATACAATAAAAATAATAAAACATAGAAAAATTTCTTCCATGTTGGAACTAGAAGATGTACAGGAAATTCAAAATTACCAAAATGCAGTAATTCAAATGATAGAAGACGGAAAATTAAAAAAATTATTAAATATAGATACAATTCTAAACTATCACAGACTCTCAATGTTTCACAAAAAGAAAATAGCTGGCAAGATAAGACAAATCCCCGTTCACATAAGGGGAAATCCCAACTTTAAAGTTTCTCCAGTCAAACACATTAAGCAAGATCTTGATGCATTGATGTATCAATATAATAAATTTATTAAAAATAAAAAAACACCGCTCAAAGAAACTATTAAATTTGCGGCATTTTTTCATAATGAATTTCAGCACATTCATCCATTTATTGATGGGAATAGCAGAGTCACAAGGCTAATAACTTTTCATCTTTTGCAATACAAAGACATTCCAATACTAGACTTACCACTTGGTCTTTTAGATGAATATTTAAAAAAAACAAAATCCTCAAGGACAAGAAATGATAAAGAGCTAATGCTTGCCTTAGAAAAGGTAATATTATTTAACTTAAAAAAAATTAACAAAAAGCTTGAGGAGTAATAAATAAAAACAAATAGAATAATATCACAATAGACCTGATATAAAACTGACAAGAAAGGAATTTATGTTGAGAAGAAACTTAACTAACTCTAGGCAACTTGGAAGGAAGGCTCCTAGAATCTTGCTGTGCTGCTAAAACACTATATGTATGAGCATAGGCTTCTTCTTTTTTCTCTAGATATTCATATGAAGCCAGACTAAATACCCCTAAATCCCTTAGCTCTTGTCTTTTCGCTCTAAAAACTCTAACAGAATCACACACAAATGTTCCGATCTCATCACAGACCATGGCAAGATTGTCTCTATCAAATAAAATCTCTGGACTTGTCAACCTGGCTACATATTTTTCCAACTGCCTATCATGTCTTTTAATTAATTCTGCTACTCCATCCATAAATCAAAATATATTTATTTTTACCTTAAAAACCTTACTGTAACTTATTAACTCTAAAATGACAACAGATAGAAAAGTTTAAATAGTATATTTTTTTGAATTAGACATGGAAAACCCCGAGGTTAAGTGGGAGAAGAAAGTTAAGATTAGGAGAACTGGATATTTTCATGCGCTAATTACTTCTGTAACAATAGCTGTTTTATTTGGAATATTTGGATTGGTAGTTGAGGTTTTAACTGCTTTAACACTTGAACAAAGAATTATTTTTTGGTCAATATTGGCACTTGCATTCTCTATTCTTATGCCTTTGATTATTCCTACTAAAAAAACACATATTGTGAAGATGGTGGGAATTAAAGAAACAATAAAAGAAGTGGATAGGCCAGTTGAGATTATTAGAGAAGTTGAAAAGCCGCATGTTATTGAGAAGGTTGAAATTGTAGAAAAGCCGGTTATTAGATATAGAGAAAAGAAAAAGAAAAAGCTTAATATTCCAAGATATGACTTTTTGGGGTCCAACGATACTATGACTTATCACAAGCATGGATGTAGATTCTCTAAATTAATTAAGCCGAAACATAAGTTGTCAAATAATGATGAGGACTTTTTTATTAAGGCCGGATTCTCCCCTTGTAAGGTTTGTTGCGCAGCAGAAAACAGAGTTATAAAGAAAGCTACTGCCAGCAAGAAAGTGGCTAAAAAAACTGCAGCGAAAAAGGCAACAAAGAAGACTTCTAAGAAAAAGGTTGCGAAGAAAGGGAGGAAGTAAGAGATGGGAATGGGCGGAAGCAGTATGGAAAGAGAAGAAAGAGATACTCGACTTTTAGAAGAGGCAAATACTGCGTATGAATCTGAGAATAAACCACCTTATGACCCCAAAGAACGTGCGAACTATGTTTCTAAATTCATGAGAGATGCAATGCAAAGAGATGGATTAGCAGAATAATCTTAATCACCACCCCAATTCTTATAAACTAAACCAATTTTTCTACCTCATGGAAAGTGAAAAAGAGGCTGAAAATTCAAATTCTGGAGATTATCTACAAGCTAGTCCATTGACTGAAAAAGAAGTTGCTCTTCTAAAGTCTATTAATCATCCAGGCTCTGAGGACATGCCGGACGTAGCCCCCGCAGGACAATCATCGTGGTCGCTTTATGAGAGGACTTCCTCGGAAGACTCTTCTGCTATCTTTAATACCGAGGGCAAGTTGCTAGATCCATTGAATTTTTCTAACGGCAAAACCCAAGAGGACGTTGTAAATGAAACCATGCAGGCCATAAAAGAGGGACATAAAATTATTTTTATTCATGGAGTTTGTGGGACTGGCAAATCCTCTATTGCGCTAAACATTGCTAAAAATTTTAAAAAAACTAGTGTAGTTGTTCCGATAAAATCTCTTCAAGAACAATATGAAATTGACTACACTCAGAAAAAGTTTATTTTGAAAGATGATAAGAAACCACTGGACATCTCGATAATTAAGGGTAGAGCCAATTTTGAATGTCCGTTTGACTGCTGTAGAGCTTCTGAGAGACACTTGCCGTGCGCGATTGAGATTAGAGAAAAGAATAGTGAACAGTTATTTGAATATTTAGAAAAAAGTCCTGGGGTTGACAAAACTGACTTTGAAAATATAAGTGACATTAGAAGAATTAATGTGGCTCCTGCTTGTCCTTATTGGAGTCCGATTTTGCCTAGTAAGACGAAATCTAAAATATTAGAAGATGCGAAAAAAACTCCGTTTGATACAATTTCTGGAAGGGAATTCTCGCTATTTGAAAGAAGCCCAAACTGTAAATATTTTATGCAATACAAAAACTATGCGAAAAGTGATGTTTTGATATTTAATTCGATGAAATATCTAATAGAGACTGCTATGGGGAGAAAGCCTTTGACTGACCTTGAAATAATAGATGAGTGCGATGAGTTTTTGGATAGCTTTTCTACTGAGAGACGGATTAATATTAACAGATTGGTGTCGGCATTGGGCGCGCTTCATCCGATGGATCCTGAAAAAAAGACTGCCATAAAAGACTTAATTCATAAGCTTAATTCTGTTATGTTTGAAAGTGAAAATGATGTTGATTGTGAGAAACTGGAGAATACTGCAATGCAAGATATAATCGCAATTGTGTTGGAGAACCCTAACTTGGCTGAAGATGAGGAACTTAATTATTATAACAACGTTTTAGAAATTGCAAGAGGGTTTGAGTCTTTGCTTCATGAAACATATATTTCTACTGAAAGAATTGAGCCAGAAGAAGAACAGTCGGGTCTTTTTGGTAAAAGCTACAGTAAGGATGAAAGAGTTATGATTAGTATGGTTACAATAAACTTGGCGGAAAAATTTAAAGAATTGGTGGATAAGAATAAGCAGTTGATTTTAATGAGTGGGACGCTTCACTCTGCAGAAGTTTTGCGTGACATTTTTGGAATAAAAGATTTTAAAATTATTCAAGCAGAAGAACATATGCCTGGTGAGATAAAAATTAACAGGTCTGGCCTAGAAAAAAACTGTGCTTTTGCAAACTTTAGGGAGGGAGTAATAACTAGAGATCAATACCTGAAAATATTAGATCATAATTTGACCTTGGCAAAAAGGCCGACTTTGGTTCATGTTAATGCATTTAGCGATCTGCCCAGCGAAGAAGAATTTAGTAGACTGAAATTACACAATTTAATCACAAAAGAAAAACTAAGAAGCCTGCAAGAAAACCACAATGAGCAAATTGAGAGATTTATAGCAAAAAAACAAGACATTTTATTTACAACTAAGTGCTCGCGGGGTGTTGACTTTGCTGGAGAGCTATGTAACTCGATTATTCTTACGAAATTTCCATACCCTAATATTTCAAGCCTATTTTGGAAAATATTAAGAAAAGAGCAACCTCAAAAGTTTAGGGAGTTTTATGTTGACAAGGCGCAAAGAGAGTTGGTTCAAAAGGTGGCTAGGGGGGTTAGATTCCGAGGAGACAAAGTAGAGCTTTTGAGTCCCGATGTCAGAGTTTTGAATGCGAAAATAGAATAGGGGTGTGGTATACCTTATAACAGTAAGGTTTTTAAGGGGGAATTTTTATGAGATTTTATGGCTGGAGCAAAACTAAACTGGGGACAGGCAATAGATGCAAGTTATTTTATATCAGTATATGAACAATCAACTGATGAAAATCCAATGCGAGGAGGTCCTAATATTAAAAGAATAGAAAATATGCTAGATTCTCCATCGCAAATTAGGTTTGAAGGATCAAGAGCTGAAGAGGCTAGAGCACTATGGAGAAAATTAAGAGAAGCATACCACGGCAAAGAATCCTCTGTTTCATAAAAATTGATCAATTATAATATTCTATCCTAAAAATTCCATTGCTTCTGCTGACATACGCTGCTTGTGCTCTTCTCGTAATCTATCAGTAAAATCTAACTTCACCTTACTGCCCCTAGTTTCATCTTTCATTCCATGATAATCTGACTCGCCAATAATCCTATGCCCCAATGGCCCCACCTTTGGCGCATATTCTCTTTTTAGGCCTCCAATTGATGATTCTGAGACGCAGCATACATCATGAACCCTAAAATCCCTCATAGAATAAATTACATAATGATTATTTTCGCCACCTGCCATCTTAAATAACTTTTACCTCCGCCATGGAACTTGATAAGCCCTTTGACAAATCCTTTAATTTGTTTAATGTTAGAACTTTGTACTTACCTTCAATAACGAATAAGACCTCTCCTCCTCTGTCGAACTGGACTGGGGATTTTTTGTGATCTCCTTTAATCTTTAGAATTTCAAAAATAATTTCTGGGCTATCTAAATACTCCGAAGCGATTCCTCTAAAATTTCTTAAATTTTTTTCTGGAGACTTGACAATTTTAATTTGTCCTGCTGACTCTGCCTGCATTAAAATGGCATTAATTAAATTGGCTGCAGCACGGGAGAGTTCATTTAAGGCTCCGATAAAAAATCTTTTTTCTGGAGACTCTTCGTAATATTCAATTAATCTGTCAAAAACCCTCAAGTGATATCTTGCCATTATAACTTGTTCTGTCCACACCTCAGCCATACTGGATAAATTAGAAATTTGTTTATAAGGATTGTTGTGATGGAGTTCTACAAGCCGTGCCTTATCACTTTTCTATTCTACTCCCTAAAGGTACGGGGCTTGAATCCGGTCTTAATTTTCTCTCTTACCTCTTGAATAGACTCTCTTGTTGGACCTGCTCCCAAAACCCCAACGGTACCTATCCTGTCTTCAAAGATGACCGCAACTCCTTGTGGAGAAACAAAATAATTGAAACCACGATCTCCAATTTGCTCTGCACCCTTTACTCTATTCATTAAATCTCTTGCGTAACTGGCTACATCTGGCGTGCCATTCCCATGACCACGAACCACTCTGCCAAAATCCGTTCTTGAAAACTTATAAAGTTCAAATTGCATAATCTAAGATTTTATATAAAGTTTATAAGGATTATTGTGATTGAATCTCTATTTTTCTTCTTTTAAAATTCCTGACAACCTTTCAATTAAACCATTAGTAGCCCTCAATGCTTCTACATTTGCAGCAGCTAGAACATCAGACCACCCCTCATCCCTTGACCAAGAACCATTGTCCACTAAAATAAATTGCGTATCTTTATATCTCTCTACACATTTTCTTACTTTGCTTTGATAGGTTTTTGAGGGAGATGGAAGTGGATTAAGCCAAAAATAATCTGGACCCATCTCTTCATCGTCCACAGAGGATAAACTATCTACTGGAGAGATCTCAATTCCTTGGATTCTCCTGGCAACCAGAATAAATGGAGTCATACCACTTGCGCGATTATTATCATTATACCAAATTTTCATAATTATAGAATTAGAAATTTGTTTATAAGGATTGTTGTGATGGAGTTCTAAGAAAAAACCGGTAAATCCCTTGGTTCTTTATTTCTAAGAAAATCAACGGAGCTTTCATATCTTAGCCACCAGTTTTGTCTTTTGTTATACTCTGCGGCTGCCGCATTATAGGCTTTCAATACTCTACTCGGCCTTCTAAGCCTAATGTTATTGCGATCTGAAGATTTAAGCAATAATGAGAGCGCTCCTGTTTCATCGCATTGGGCACATTTTTCGATATACTCTCTTTTCACGGGAACATTAGATAGGCATCCAAATAACATATGACTAAACCATTCTTACAATATAAAAACATTATTACACTCTAGAATATACTTACTCTTTCAAATTCATTATGGCTTCTGCGATATCACCTTCGCTTTTTTCTAAGGCCTCTACAACACTTTCTTTGTCTGAGTCTGTCTTTTCCATAACCATTTCGATATCTTCTTCACTAAAACTACTAGTCTCTTCTTCTACTGCTTCGCCTGTTACCTGATAACTCTCTTGGCCTTGCATTTTGATTTTGACTACTCCTGGCTCATCTATTACCAAATTGCCATCCTCCATTTCAAAAATAACTCTTTTTACAGGCAGCTGCTCTTGGGAAATGCCCATTTTCTTCATCATGCCTTGCATTTGCCTAGGATCTACTCCGCCAAACATATTATATATCTCCTAATAAAAAATCTTTAGACCAACCACAAATAAAATTACGGCTACAATCATAGCTATGACTGCCCCTGGTCCAAATTTAAATTTAGAATTATATTCATCGTTATATCTCATCAAACCGCCACCGGTTGAAGGTAATCCTAATGCGTCAGTTGCCATAAAGAATAAAATTATTTGGAGTTTTTAAGGGTTTCTCTTAAAGAATCAACTTTTTCTTTCAATTTATCAGTAAGCACTCTTTGAATCAATGAGCTAGTATTACCCATATTTTTCAACCCAGAACCAATTATAGCACCATCACAAATCTGCATTTGCTCTTGAATATTTCTTTGAGTAACTCCTGCACCAACAAATAATGGGAAGTCGTTCAAAATACCCCTATATTCTCTTAACTTATCTATGGGAGTTTTATTTTAAGTATACTGACATGTTGTATAAATAAAATCATTCCTTTCTCGACCCTCTTCTAAATCATCCGCCAAAGAATTCCCCGTTGCTGGCTGATATTTAAAACCAACTCCCCCTAAAACCACAATATCTGAATACTCTGCTCTTAGTTTTTCATATCTTTCAACATCTAAAGTATTTCCAAGAACACTATCAAACTGAACAAACCTAGCCCCAAAGTCACGTGCCCACTCAAAACTTTTATACGGATTTCTCAATAAATTAACACCCCTAGCAATATCAAACCCCTTGCGAGCAGTTTCCTTTAAGCAATCATAAACATGTCCTTGATTCCCATGAAAGTCTTCAATTATTGCCCCATGAAAACCAGAATCTTGCAATATGCCCATCTCATAAATACTTCTTCTCAATATCTCAGAATCAGTGTCTCCAGATAGATGTATCATCCCGATCAATGGTTTATCTGTTCCAAAAATATCATAAACTCGCTCTTACATAATAAAAGATTAGAAATTCTACTATTTAATAATTATTATACTCTAGCCATATATTACAGAGTTCCATCGACCACATCATCACGAAGATTCTCAAGTGCGCTAATAAACCCATAGAACATATTTAATGCCCTATCTTTATTATACGTCTGATCAAAACACTCCTTAACAAATAACCCTGCCTCAACTGGATTAAAAACATCAATTCTCTCCAAGCTTTCCATTGACCAAAAGCATCCCTCATGCACAGGCTCCGTTACCTTTCTCTTTCTAAAAGAATATTTATCAACCTCTGCAGCTAAAATATCCATATAGTCTTTAGCATGATTTACAGAATAAAAAGAGGCCACTGGTCTCAGCACATTAACAATTGCTCTACCAAACTTTTCTGCTCGAGTTTCTCTCATAAAAAGCTATCAATAGGGCTGATTATAAACATTATTGCACTTCAATACCTACTTTAATTTCTTAACCTTTGCCAACGCCTCATCTTCTCGCGTCCTGCTTCTGCCAATTGTTTGCCCAAAGCTTACCAAAATCCAATTTATAGAATTCCAATGCTGTTTTGGGAATAATTTCATTAGATCTTTTTCGACTTTGTTTGGGTCTTTGTTTTTAGTCCAGCCTAGCTTATTTGACAATCTGTTTACATGGGTGTCTACTCCTATTGCCGCAGCTTTTTTTACTTCTACTAAATATACATTTGCTGTTTTTCTTCCCACCCCTGGAAATCTCATTAATTCTTCGATGCTGTCACCGACCTTTTTTTCTTTTGTTATTATCTTGGCTGTTTCTTTAATCCTTTTTGCTTTTGTTTTATGATAATTAACAGAATGAATGTCTTTTTCAACTTGACTCAATGGGGCTTTGGCTAAAGATACGGGAGTTTTGTATTTTTTGAATAGCTGGGTGCAGACCCTGATGGTTAAAGTATCTCTTGTTTGAGCTGATAACATAATTGAAATTAAAGTCTGCCAGTTTTTACTCCAACCTTCTGCTGCCAGTCTTGGGCTTTCACTATTAGAATCAACGATTTTTCCGATTTGCCTTAGTTGTTTTATTGCTAGTTTAGAATTCATGTTATATTATATAGAATATAAATGCTTATAAAGATTGTGAAGTAGAAAATTTTATGAAATGGTATCAATTTAAACCAATGAACATTTTTGGATCAGTACTTCTTGCTTCGGTATTGGGGGGCTTTGTTTTAGACAATTTAATTGCAGGAAATGCGAAAATGATAGAAAAAGCCACGGAAAGAAATTTATATCAAACAAACCTTGCAAGAGCAGAAATGATTCTTGACGCGGACAAAGATGGATATACAAGCATTGAAGAGTGGAAGCCAGCATATACAGCTAACCACTGGAATAGACTTAGTGCGTTTAATCCAGGGCCTCCAACACCAGAAGAAATAGAAACATTTTTAACAAATTATGATAAACAAATGGGTTAGAGATAATAAAATAGATTATAGTCAATTATCTTCCATGGCCATATCCCCTATGGTCTGTTGAATCACTTTTATACTCTGCACATACTCCTGCGAATCTCATTCCATCAATCTTGGGAAAAGCTCTTTTAGAAACAGGGCCCACAATAAGTCTATCAAATTGCCTAGAATACCCCTCAGTAGACTGCCTTGCTCTAGCCTCTGCCTCTCTTTCTTCAACGATAGTTAGGCCTTCTCCCTTGGACAAAATAATTGGGTCTCCTAGTGCCATAATTAATTATAGTATATAATCTTTATAAAAATTTGTATACTGAGAATTATTCTTTTTTCCCAATCACTGTTTTGCCGTTCATGTAAGGAACTAGAACTTTTGGAACTTTTATTGAGCCGTCTTTTTGCTGGTTGTTTTCTAGAATGGCTACAAGTGCACGGGAAGTTGCGATAACTGTATTATTCAAAGTGTGAGC
>CAZAZO010000008.1:0-19605 GCA_964489675.1 Candidatus Woesearchaeota archaeon
CAAAGGTGTATACTGAAGAGTAAACTACTTAGGGTATGGACAGCCCCCAACAAATCATAGAAACCACAGAAACTATTATTACTGATATGATTGGCCATTACGGCTGGATGTTTGTTGCAGCGTTCGCTGTACTCCTTTTTAAGAACGTTGTATCAAATGTTTTAGATGGCCTATTGTTTATGTTTGGCCATGATTTTGATGTTGATGATATTGTTTATATAAAAGGTACCGATCGCGCGAGAATAATTCGCCAAACCCCAACAAAAACTGTTTTTCATATGATAGATACCGATAGAAAGTTAGTTGTTCCTAATACCGACCTTTACTCCCTACGTATAGAAAAGCCTATGCCTGGATCTAACGAAGGCAAAGATATTTAACTTTTTTGTCTTTTTCCGCTATTATACGTAAGTGCTAAAGCGTTTTTGAGACTATTTAATGTGATTAGCACAAAAATACCGCGGTAAAATCGGCGGCAAAAGGAAAAAACGACATGAAAATAAAAAAATCCGACTTTTTGAAAATGATTAAAGAAGAAATTGAAAAGGCTTTAAATGAACAACAGAAATTACCTCCTGGATTTAAAATAAAAATGACCGTAGCTGGTGTCCCCGTAAGTAAAGAAGGGGTCATCGACCAAGTTGCTGTAAAACTTGGAATTGATCCTCTGGCTTCGATTGAAACCGGCTATAGCGCTGGGCGTTCTGATGGTCGCAAGCCATTTGAAGCTAGCGAAAATGATTTTTCAAGAGTAGCGGTTATTCCGGCTGTCAGTGAAGAATATCCAAAAGGATCTCCGTTGAGTTCTTTTCTGTATAAGATTGATCGTGAAGATTTGGAAGATTTGCAGCAAGGGTTTAAGATGCTCGCGTCTGCAAGGGCAGTTTCTCAGGATCCTGATGGGATGGGAGTAACTCAAGGTTCAGGAAGAACTGACGCTATCCCTGCGCAGGTGGCACAAATCAAGAAAGTTGTGGATAACATTAAACAAAAGGCAGTAGATGAATTTTTCGATTATCGCAGAGCTGCAGTTGGAATGATAGCAAGAACGAATGGGCCCGGGTCAACAGCGCTGGTTGCTCAAAATCGGTCAAGAGTAATGCATCACTTAGAGATGCAAAATAAATTACATGCAGCGCTTGCTGATGCACAGGGTGATAATTATTATGCAACCCAAAACAGGTATTCAGATCCTTATCGGAAATTGAGAGGCGCCGAATATAAATTTACAGTAGCTGACGTCGAAAAGTTTGTAAGGAATACTGGGGGGCGTTTTGCTAAAGCATTGAAAGCGGGTGAAAAGAGAAGAGCACAACAACACGCTGCAATGATCGCACAAGACAAAAAGAAAGAACTCGAAAAGCAAAAAGCAGCACAGAAAAGAGATAAAGAAAATCAACTACAGAAAATGGCACCAGCGCCTTCGACTCGCACTGGTACTCGGGTACAGGAAGAAGTTAACTCTATTTTTGAAAGATATTTTGTTAAAAATTTACTTGAAGGCGATGCTTTTGCACATAAGTCACCCTATGACCAAGCGGGCATTAACATGTTGGCAGCAGAACTGAACCGAACAGCTCAAGCAGGCATGTCTGATGGGTTAGAAATGGATATTACTCGTGTTCTAGGTGATGAATTTGCTGAAGCTAAAGCTTCTTATATAAATGATTTAAACTTTAGAAAACAAGTTGATAATCTTGCGGCTGCCGCGGCGGGAGAAAGATTAAAGAAAGCTGGTAAGGCCGGCGAAACAATATCTATAGTCGATGCTGGTGAACCACCCAAAAAGAAGAACCTCAATGTGACTACCAAAGCCCAGGATCAAGGAAGAATACTAAGAAGATCTGGAGCTAATATTCCTAGTACAATCAACAGGGTCCCTAGAGGAATCCAAGAATCATTTGGTCAAATCGTTGCCGATGAGGTTAACAAGGCTGTCGCTCAGATACCTGAAGTTAGATTAGCACTACAAGTTATATCTGAACAAGATGCTGACGATAATTTAGTTAAACAAATCGCTGCTATGGTAAGCGAATATGGCCGCAAAGTTGGTTTGGAACTTGTTGCAAAGATGAAAGAAAGATCAGAAACAAGTTCAGAAGAAGGAATTACAAATTTAGAAGCAGCAATTGCTGATGAAATGGAAAATATGGGCATTGGTGCGCCCACTGAAACCGCATGAGGTGGCTAATCCCACTAGTTTTTCTACTTTCTTGTACGCCTACGCAGAAAAGAAACGCAGAAATAGTCACAACCTATGAGGGAATTGTGGAGCATTATGAAAACCCACTATACAATACAGAAGCAGAACTAAGAAATGCCTTAAATGATGATAAAGGTCCGGACTTTATCATTTTCTCTGCTGGATGGTGTCCGGCTTGTCGTACCTTAACAGATACTATTAACAGTTTGAGTTGGAGAGATAACGTTTTGGTATTGGATTTGGATCAAGAATGGGTCAAATTTGTCGCAGAGACGGTTGGGATTGAAGGAATTCCCGCTATGATAGTCACTTACGATGACGGAGGAGAAGACTCTTCCTTGGTCACGGGAGCCGGAGAGATAGGAAAAATACTTTTCGAACACTTGGAGATAAAAAAATGAATAAAATGAAGTTAATAATGGAAAATTTTCGAAAAAGCATGAAAGAAGGCTGGCCAGGAGCAGAAGAACCCAAGGCACCTTGGACTGGAAAGCCTCAAAAAAACTGGGATAAGGAAATTGAAACCAAAACTGCCGCAGATCAGGTGCGCACAGCAGCCGAAAGGGAAGTTATAGAACTAATAAAGGACAAGTATGGCAAAAATGCAGAAGATCTATACAATGAACCACGTCCAATGAGGGCCCTAGTAGCGTATATTGAAGAAAAGTTTGAGCAGATTGCCGGGCAGCCGGCAGATGAGCAGAGTATTTTAGATATTCTCAATAAACTAGAAGTACTTAACCCCAAGGTTGGTGCACCTGGGAGTCTACAAGCATTATTTGCTGGTGAAGACGAGGAAAAACCCTCAGATATGGATGATCCTCCAGGAGATATGCCTGGAGATGGAGGAAGCTACTAGAAATTATGTGTATTATTTGTGTTGAGTTAGAAAAATCTTTAATTTCCCCTCCTGAGGCGAGAAGAAATCTTGCAGAAATGGCTTTCGACATTGAGTTGGACCATTTTTTGGAAGTAGAAGAAAAAATCGAGAAAAGAATCGAGAAAAATCAGTTTTATTCGCTCTTAACTGGTGAAAAAACTGTTGAATTGTGTCCAAAGTGCGGTTATGACCCGTGTGATTGTCTGTGGGGACCAAATGAGTGAACAGTTTCTAATTTTTCTATTAATTCTTCCGTTTTTTGGCGCACATGCCGAGCCCAAAACAAAATTTTATGATTTTGATGATCTCTTGATCAATGGTGAATATAAAAAGCCCCAAGTTATGTATACCGACACTCAAGCCAAGGTAAAGTTCGAAAGATTGCTAAAATTAAAGAAAGAATTTATTGAAAACCTTCGTAATTCAAAAAGAGACACCAGTTTGCGTTAAAAAAAACTACTTATAGAGTATAATAACGTTGAGGTTCCTTATAAATGTCTAAAAAAACCATTCAAAGTCGTAAATTTCTAGAACAACAAGTCAAATTAATGCTGAATGAGCAAAGCTATGAAGATTATGACATAGATTCAGTTACCGGAGAGCCCGCGGCGGTGGCGCAAGACTTTATAGATTCGCTCGAACCCAAGCCGGCTTGGGTTCAAGGCTTATATGAACCGTTTGTTGCTATTGGTAATCAAATAATTAATAAACTTTATGGTGGGAATTTTGAACAAGCTATTGGATCATTAAATTATGATAAAGAAGCAGGCTCAAAGAAAAATTTTGAAGACTTAAGGTCAGTAAAAGATTTTTTTATTCTTTTTTCAGAGCCAAACCTTGCTGATCAGCAATTAGGATTAAAAGATATGGGTGATTACTTGGACCCTAAATTCGCCAAGCCAAGTAAGTATTTAAAAAAATATCTGTCTTTTATCAATACAAAGCTGGTTCCAAAGTGGAATCAGATTAAAAAAAATAAAAATCAAAGATTTTCTGCTGAATTGTACTCTGACCTTTACCGAAGTATATATTCTAGTGCACCAAAAACACGAGGATCCGTTTTATTTTCCATGAGGGGGACGCCAGCGGGACAACACTCTACTATAACAAACAGAAAAACACTAAAAGAAAAGAATTTTTTCAATATTGCAGCAAAATTAAGAATGCCATTTGCACAGTTTGCGTTACTTTGCCTGAGACCTTTTCAAGAATTAATATCAAACGTTTCCAGTATGTACGAACAGGAACAAATTACCACTGTAGGTGAACTTTCTTCTCAAGGCAATATAATGGACCTTTTAAGTTCATACAAAAATTATTTTGTTAAAAGCTTAAATTCAAAAGATAAAGAAATACTCAAAAACACTTTTCTTGCATTTTCCGTCGCAAAGATGGTTGATCCGAGTGGAGGAACACCTCTAGATCAATGGTATCAAATAATAAGCAAAGATCCACCAAAGGTGAAAATAGGTGGAAAATCACTTGGGTACGAAGTAGCTTATCTTGTAACAGACTGGACCCTTATTGGCGCGGAATATCGGGCATTGCAATCAATATTGCAAAGAACTATAAAAAAGCGCGTAAAACTTTTATCTTGGTGGACGGTTGCGTTTGCGGCGTTTTATATAATTGATCCTTTAAAATATTTAGATACTGGATCTCCAGTATCATTACCGGATTCTTCTCCGGATTCATTAAAATTATTTAAAGCAAAAATACCTGGAGCTATTGACAAGACACTAAAAGTAATAAGTGACTTAGAAAAAACTAAACCAAAGGATGGTGATTGGTTTTTCACCACCGAAGAAAATGAAGCCTGGAGAAGAGAATTTTCTGAAATTGAAAAAGTTCTAAAAAAAGAATTAGAAACCGGGGCTGCAATTAGAGTATTGGACTCTGCAGCTAAAAAATATAAAACCTGGAAAAATATTCAAGGTTCTTTTAAGGAAATGTTTACTCTTATGAGAATGTATCTTCAATTTGAAATAAATAAAGATAATATTGAAGAAAGCAAGCAGGCACTAAAAGGTTCTAAAAATTTAATGATCGATTTTTATAATCAAGTTAGAATTCCAGACACCTCTTTTATATTTCATGTAAAGGCACCTGATCTAGGGAGTGAAACAAACGAGTCTATGAAAACAACAATAACCAACAGAAAACAACTTTCTTCTATTGTTAGCAAAATCTTGCTTGAACAAGGAGAAGAGGTCGAGATTCGACATATGACTGCAGCAGAAAAGCAAGCTGATAATGAGGCTGCAGAAAAAGCCAAACGCGCTGAGCACGAAAAACAAATTGACGCAGTGAGAAGGAAGGCCGGCGAAGTTAGGAAAGAGATGTTAAAAACCGATGGCGATTTATACGAATTTCTCGAAAAGGGTTGGCGCACCTATGCGGTAAAGCATGTAAGCTCAGAGCTTCAGAAAGATATACCTACCAAAGTTCGAGAAGAATATCCAATAATAAATAAGAAGATAATTGAAGACCATGGCCTGACAGGGTATAACGTATCTGAAAAATTAAAAAATGCTCAAGGGTTGTGGAAAAAAGCAAATGGCGCAGAAGATAAGCTGACCATGGACAGTCTTACTAAAGAATTTTCTAAAAAGTATGAACAGATATTTCCTACTTCGTTGAGAAAATCACTTAGTGCAAGATTTAGAAGAGACCATGGTCTCGGGCCAGATGACTATCTTTCTATTTTTCGACCCGGCAAGGATGGGTTTACTCCTCATGCATCACGAGTGGGCCTTTATCACGAGATAGAATCTTTGGATGTTTTAGATTTAAAACAGAGTCAAGGAGGTACGCAGGATAGTTTTCCTATTTACTGTTATTTTGCACCAAGATTGTACGAGGGAGATCCTAATTCTAGTGTTTTTATGCTGACGGATGATCCAGGAGAAGCTAGAGAGGTTTTGTACAGACAAAGTCTGCGAGATGATGAATATGCTAACCACAAAGGGTCCGTTTCAAAGATTATGAGAATCGATTCTCTTGATAAGCTTTTCCCTATGTACACATTATCACAAAGAGCAGAACTCCATCGACTGCAGTATGAAAAAGCCATATTTGTTGGAACAGGGTTTGATTTAAGTAGTTATGTGAAAAATTATAAAAGATTCATGACTGGTGCGAAAGATGACAAAGTAGAAATGCAATATATTACAGCAATGCGGGATTATGTTCTTTTTCTAGCTGAAATGACTGCAACAGCTGATTATCTAGGAAAGATAGGGGAAGCCAACCAGGAAGTTGCAAAACTTTTGGCCAATGAAGCATCAAAAGAAGGAGCTGTGCTCAATGAACGACTTGCTGCAGCAACCATGATGGTTCATTTAGAAAAATTATCAATCATAGACAAGGCATTCAAGGATGGTGGGTTAAAAGATGTTTTGATAATTGAAGTGCCTAAAGAGGACAAGTAAAGAGGAAAATTATTTATGAAAAATATATTATTATTTGAACAAGAAAACAATGATATCCAGTCTCACATCGATGGAATGAAACAAGGCAAAGGTTCTAAGAAAAAGAAAAGAAGAAGAGTAAGAACAAGAACCCCTGCTAGCACATCGGGTACTGGTTCCAGTAATCAAAATGATCCCAAAGCGGACACAGGGACTGTTCCTGTTGTAACAAAAAGACAAAATATTAAAAAGGCTACAAAAGATGAATTACCAAAACTAAAATCAGTTGTTGACAAAAGAAAGAATAATGAATCTAAAAAACTTAAAGCAAAAATTGAAAAGCGCGCTGCCCAAATCGGGATTCTTAGTAAAAAAGGCAATAATACCATCGATCGACAAAGAGGTAAAAAAGGTAAAACCCCCGGTGCATCGGACTCTGGCGCTGGTGCGGTTAGCGGAACAGGCACAGAGGAAGATTTTCGAAATCAAATAGGAAGAACTTTCGGATTAGAATTTAGTTCAAATTGCATGAACCAACTTGGACCTAACGCCATGGCGATGTTGGTGGCCACCGGTGCTGGGGCAGGAGTGATGGGTGCAGGGTATGCTGCAGCTAGCTGGGCCCAGGTCAAGTGGGTTGCTGAGAAGGCCAAGAACCTTCGCGCACTGAGTACGCCAGCGATGGCGAACCAAAGGGCAGCAATTGCTGCCCTTTCAGAAGAAATTAAAATGCTAAGAGCGGCTACGGACCCAAGAAAGTTGACAAATGCAAAGACTTTTGGAGACTACATTAATGCATTCAAACCGCGAAGTTTTAGACATGCTATTAACTCAATCTTTGGAAAGATTAAACTTATAGCCCAGACCGGAAACGTTGCGATGGTAGGCGTGGTTGCAACATTTGCCGTTTTAAAGTTACTCCAAACCACTGGTGCTGTTAAACTTAAAGACGAAACCATTGATGAACTCGCAGGCCTGGTAGTTTTAATGAAAATGATGGACAATATTTTTATAGTCATGCTAGGTTACTCAATGCTTGATATAGGCGATGATGATGATGAAAAAGCTAATTGCGCTATGTTTTTCGCAATTATAGGTATAGCTTTGGCTTTGGCTTTCGTCGGCGCAGTTTTATCAAAAGGAAAAGCATCAGCAAAAGAATTCTCAAGAATTTTTCAAGTAAATTTGTCGAAATATAATGGAGAGTTTGTAGAAGCTTTTAGGAGAACATTCGTACAAAGAGCAAATACAGTAATTTCAGATGCAAAAAACCCGGAAGCAAAAGAAGCGCTTCAAAAATTAAGAAATTTACTTTCAGGATCCAATAAGGGCACCACCGGTGAAGGCGGCTATGAAGCTGCTTTAAAGCACACACAAGAGACTGCAAAGAAATTTAATGAACTTGGGAAAACCAAGGCGCTTGCTGAGTTTGATATATTGGGACAAAAAATGCTAGATGAATTATTAGTAGGATACACCACAACAGTCAAACAATTTCAAAGAGTTGCAGAAGGAGCATTCACAACTGCCAAAGTAACAGCAAATCAAGTAAATACAAAAATTAATTCTAATTTTGCAGCTATACAAAAACAAATCCAGCCTCCAGCAGGTAACTTACCGTTGAAAAACCGGTTTTTTCCCTTAGATCCGGTTGCCCCAGCAGTTAGTCGAAATATCGATTACAGTAAAGTGTCTCAAGTCGTTGCTGAAGTTGAGGGTGTCTTCTTTCGAGGAGACCCTTTAGCTGCAATTAATCTTAGTAGAAAAATTGGAAAACAATTTATATCAACAGTCAGCGGTAAAGAAAACAAGGTATTAAGGTCCCCCAATGCAGCTGCAGTATTAAAAATATTGAGAGGTATAGATGGAACCAAGATCGCAGCCGGTGGTTTTGATACAAACGCATTGAGAACACTCTTGAAAACATTAAAAGAACTTAAAGGCGCCCCGGGTGCACCTTTAAGGATGCAAAGCCTTACAACTCAAGAGGTGGCCGCGGCATATCTTGATGATCTTATATTTTTTAAATTTCGTAATTTTCCAAAAGAGGCAAAAAGAGAATTAATAAAAATAACTCAACTTGTTTCAAGACAGGTTGATGATGCAGCAAAGAAGGCCATGCCCGGAAAAGTACCTACAGACTTGAGGGGCAAACTCCCTTTGTATCTAGGCTTTACAACGCTTGGTGTGGTTTCAAGTTTAGTAGTATATTATGTCTTCGGCGGGGAACCTATCGATGAAGTTCCTGGAGCACCAACTGAATTTAATGGCTTGTTACCCGATGTAGTAAACGCTTATTTGAACAGTATTTCTGGAACAAAATCTTATAATAATATTTCTAATAGATTAAGAAGGTCCCCGCGAGCGGTCAAGGGTGCACTCCAGCTTATATATTCTCCCGGCGGCGATAATTTTGGCGCAGATTATCAAAAGGGAAGTAACGGTCAAAATGACCTGGATTGGCTCATAGAAGAAATAGCAGACCAAGGAAAAGTAGGGCCCGGCATAAGACAAGAAAGCATAAACGAGATCTTGGTTAAATTTGCAACAATTAGACAAGACGCTTTGATTAATTACGCGATTAAGAAGAAACTTGAGAATGGTGAAGCGGTTCTTGATGATACAGCATCAAAAGATCCAGAGAAATATGCAAGAAGAGAAGCAGCGCAACACTTAATTGTGAACATACTCATTTTTAAATCAGGTTTAAGAGAAAAATTAAACGATTACTACTCTAATGTGCATAACACTTCTCTTAAGGGCCCTCGGACAGCGGAACTTAAAAAGATATTTAAATATGATCCAAGTGCGTTTATGTCAATAAAGAACAATTTGGATTTATTTGATGAACACTATAGCAAAGATCAGCGAAAAGAAGTAGATAAAAAAATTGAGAAACTTAGAAAAGAAAAACGGGAAAGAGAAGGTGATCAAGGAGCACCAGAATCATTACTTGACAGTCCTAGTAAAAATAATGTTCTTCCAACCGGTGAGAAAATATTTAGACAAACATTACCGCGAAGGGTTAAGGAAGAGTACGTTGATATGATAGAAAGAATAGGCTTGGAAGAAGGTGTAAATCCAGCATTGTTTGCAGGGTTGATCGATGTTGAGTCATTCTTTAGACCAAAGGCCAAAAGCACCGTGGGAGCTGTCGGATTGTCTCAACTTATGCCTAAAACTGCTAAGGCTTTTGGAGTTACAGACCGCACCGATCCAGAGCAAAATATAAGAGGTGGCATGAAAACCTTAAAAGATAAATCATCAGTCACCGCATTTAAGAATGCTATGGAAAAAAATCCGGATCTAAATTGGGATGAACTTGATGAAAAAGGTAAAATGAGGTTTATATTGTACGCTTATAATTGGGGCGCCGGTGGACTTATTAAGACTTTTAAAATTGATAGTCGACGAAGATCAAATGACGAACTATTAGCAGCAATCAAAAGAAATTATAATTCCAAACTAGACAAAAATGGAAAACCAAAATCAGATTACGCGATTGAGGTGATGAAAAGAGCAATAAGATTCGGCTGGGATGGTAAATCATTATTTATTTCTAAATCATCCAGTAAATCATCTAGTAAAATGCCTGCTAGATCAGCTGACACAACGCCGAGGCTGGAACGTGAACGTGCACTGAACTTAAAACAAAGACTTGATAAGTACAAAAATAGGAGAGGCATTCCAAGACTTAAACCAAAAAAAATAAAAAGACAAGGAGTAGAAGAAATGAGCAAGAAAAATATAAAAGAACTGGTAGCAGAAATGCTTAATGAAAATTCTGGACAAGGTTACGCTCCTTATCCATATGGCTCTTCTGTTAGAGATGACGAACAACCAAGGGAAGACTATGTGGAAGAGTGGAAAGCTTTTTCTCTTGAATTAGTTAGGGATCAAAGTAGAAACATGGCTATTGAAGTAGCTAAGTTATTAGTTAAAGATCTGGAACTTTTTGAAGATGTATTAGATTTAGCCGGACAGAACCAATCAGTTGGGGAAGAAATCCTTCAAAAATTAAAAGACTCTAAACAAGCGTAATAATATGTGATATGATCAAAACAATGAAACATATCACAGAAAAAAAATGGGCAACAGGAAATAATCAAGAAATTGATTTCTATGAACTGCTCAATTTATCTAAAAAGCATATTTTAAAGGGTTCCAAAATGTTTATTGGGTCTGATTCTTTTATTTCAAAGCAAAAAATTTGTTTTGCGAGCGCTGTTTGTCTTCATGGTGGAGAATTAGGGGGTCGCTATTTCTTTTTCCGGGATTTCGTATTAAAAAATCAATTTTCTAATTTAGTTTCCAGAATAACCGAAGAAACACGACGTTCAGTCGAACTAGCTGACATGTTTATGAGTGAATATGGCTTTAACCCTTCAGATATTGAATTACATCTTGATGTATCGCCTTTTGGGCTAAATAATGGTACTTCTAAGTACTCTGATATGCTTAAAGGGTACGTTCAGGGCTATGGTATCGATTATCGCCTTAAACCGGACGCATGGGCCTCTCAGACAATAGCGGATAAGCACTCCAAATGAGAAAAAAAGAAGAATCTGGAACTTTCTATCAACAAGTGTATTCTATATCCCTAGAGGATATGATAGATGTTTGGATTGAATCATTTCACCCCTTCGGTACCGTTCTGGTTATTTGTGACGCTGGAAAGTACTTTCAATTGTTGCAAGATTGTGGAATATTATGTTCCCAACTCAACGCATATAACAATAAAATACTAACTGTAGAGGTCTTGGGGGTAGATGAGGCTTTAAAGGTAATGGATAATATTAAAAGTGCCGGCATATCTCCAATTATGTACCTTTACGACAACGCAAAACTAGTTTTGGACAATATAGAACCATGACTACTAGTTATTAGTGGTCCGGAGACCTGAAATGATAAAAATTAATATTGTGCCAAATGATTCGAAAAAAGTAGCGAAAGTCGTAATAATAGATGATTCTAACCGAATACTTTTCTTAAAAAGGTCAAATTATGTCGACAAGTATGTAGGAGAGTGGGATCTGCCTGGTGGCCACATAAAAATTGGTGAAAAACTAGAAACAGGCATGAAAAGAGAAGTAAAAGAAGAAACCGATTTAGATGTTGATGATTTAACTTTTATACAATCCATAGACAATTTAGATTTTTATTATTGCAATTACGGGGACGAACCCATAAAGATCAGTCATGAACACACCGGGTTTCGGTTTTTTGACAAAAAAGATATGGACCCAACAAAAAAGTTCGACAAAGTAGCTTTAAAAGCATTGGAGATGAAAAATGATCAAACTTAAAATAAAAGACAGTAATATTGATTTTGGTCCAGAGTTTAATTCTGGTCTCTTGAAGCCAAAAGGTGAGTTGTTTCAAAAATTTTGGAAAAACAACACTCTTAATCCCATAGTTGCAAGAAAACTGATGGAGATTGCAGACAAGATAATAGAATCACTAGATCTAGATGATGAGGTAGAGGATGTAATAATAACAGGTTCAATTGCTTCTTACAATTGGCATGAATTATCAGATATAGACTTACATATTATATTGGATTTTGATAAAATTGATGACAATTTTGATTTGGTTAAAAGAATGCTGGATCAAACAAGAATCAATTGGAACAAGAAACACAATATCTTAATTGCTGGAAAAGAGGTTGAAATTTACTTTCAACATTACACAGAACCTCACGAAGCGAACGGTATTTGGTCTCTAGAGTTGGAAAAGTGGTTAGCACTACCAGTTAAGCTAGATCCAGAACTGGATATACAAACAACAGAAAAGAAAGCAGAGGCAATAGCTCAACAAATAGAGCACCTATATGAAATGTTTTCAGATGAAAAATATAAACAAGCATATGAATATTCTATAAAAATAAGAGAAAAAATAGCCAGGATGAGAACATCTGGTCTAAACAAAGAGGGGATATTTTCACCAGAAAATCTTGCTTTTAAAATGCTTCGCAATGCAGGTTACTTAGAAAAACTATCAACTATAAAAGTTGAATCATACGACAGGATGATGTCTTTGAATCTAGAAAGTAAATCAATTGATGCAAACAAGACTTGGCGAAACTATTTAATTCAGAGGGACAAATAATGCCATTTAAAAGAAAAGGTAAATGTGTGTTTAAAATAACAAAAAGTGGGAAACAAAGCAAAAAGAAGGGCTGCTCCAAATCTGTTGCAAAGGCAAAGAAATATGTAAAGACTCTTTATGCTAATTCTGATGATGTGGTGGCTGAAATAAAAGAATATTTTAAAAATTATCAAGACGAAGATTATCTATCTTTTCAAGATCACCCTTTAGCCGACATCGATTCTCTAATGGACCCCACAAAACCAGCGCCTTGGGACCATTTAACAAATACCGATGATGACGAAGATTTGGATATAGATATAGAAGAGAGGATAAAAGATTGAGCTTCTTAGACTGGATGAATATGAATATGATAATAGATATTGCATGTGTTGTATTTGGGTCAGTATTTATATGGAAGCTTAGAAGTATATCAAAATTGTTTGAAACACACAAAGCGGTTATGCTAGAGATGCATGAAAACATAAAAGCTATTGATGGAAACTATGACGAGCTAAAGAGTGATTTAAGAATAACAATGAAAAACCCACAAGCAGCAAGAAGATTATTAAAAGAAAGAGAACAATAGAGTATCATATACCAGTAATCACTGAAAGGATAAAAAATGATTGCTGATGTAGTAGTAGATCTTCAATACGGAGACTGCGGAAAAGGAAAGATAGCTCATGCGTTATGCCGGGAGAATAAATATACTCACGTTATTAGATACAATGGCGGCTGTAATGCTGGTCACACCATTTATCATAATGGTACAAAATTTGTAACACACCACATCCCCTGTGGTGTTTTTTTTGGAATCAAATCAATTATAGGGCCTGGATGCGTAGTGCACACAGAAACGTTCTTGAAAGAACTGGAAGAACTAGAGAAAGCTGGTATACCCGCTAAAAAGCTTGTTCATGTTGCCACAAACGCTCATCTTATTACCGACTTTCATAAAGCAGAAGACGGAAAAGACGAAAAAATAGGAACAACTCGTAGAGGAAATGGACCAGCCTATAGAGACAAATATGGAAGGAGAGGTGTTAGAGCTATGGAAGACCCTAAACTACAACCTTACATTATTAGCATGTATCACGAGCTTTATGAAAATGAGGATTATAACGAAATTGAAATACTCTTTGAAGGGGCCCAAGGATTTGGTCTTGATGTTGATTGGGGTGATTACCCTTATGTTACATCTTCACATTGTACCGTCGGATCAGCAGTCTTAAACGGTGTCCCACCTAGTGCTATCAGAGATGTTTGGGGAGTAGCAAAAATATACGAAACTTATGTTGGAGCAAAGTCTTTTGAAGGTCCAGACGAAATTTTTGATACCATAAGAGAGAAAGGCCAAGAGTACGGCGCAACTACTGGGCGTCCGCGACAAATAAATTGGCTGGATTTTGATATGCTTAAGATGGCAGCGAGAATCAATGGATGTACCAAAGTTGTTTTTAATAAGATGGATATATTAGAAGGTTTAGATTCATGGTGTTTATATGACGGCCCTAATTTGTATAAGTTTGATTCAAGAAAAGACATAGAACTATGGCTATCCGGAAAGCTAGAATTAGATGTAAATGAAGATATGGATATTATGTTTTCCGGAAATAAAGAGGCAATATAGCCTATATAATGTATGGCCATAACACCATCAGACATAAACAGTGACTACACGATCAGTTTCTTATCTGGGTCAGTCGCTAGGGAAGATCGTATACTATCCAAAACCGTACCTGGTGGCGGTAGTGGTTCAAAAATCATAACATTTAACGGAAATTTTGGGATGGGAGCCTTTGGAGCAACTTATAGTGCAGTATTGAGAATACACGATGGATCCACAACAGTGAACTATTCCTCAGAAGATGCAGAAGGCGGGAATTCCGGAAATGCTACAAAGATAGGAGTGGGTTCAGACAGAGATGCTAGAGATGTGGTGACTGAATTGGTCGGCAAAATAAATGCTAGTGCATTAGGCATGACTGCTACGAGCAATGGCGGTGGGGTGGACGGCGCCTCTCTTACGCTAGCTCCAGATGCCGGCAAAACAATCACAATAACAGAAGATCCAGGTAGTGTTAATAGTGGTAATTTCGGTGGAAGCGCAGGCTTCACCGTGATATCAAACGCAAGTAGCCCTCCTACTACAACAAAATACAAAACTGCTCCCTTTAGGTTCTCTTCACATGGAGCGTTTAATATCCGCGGTCAATCAACTACAAATGCCTATAGAAGTTTTGTAGGAGATCAAAAGAACTAAAACTACTTATCATTAGGAGAATGCGTAAATTGTTCGATCACATTAAACCATTAATTGGAAGTTTAGCTGCTTTTGCCAAAAAAAGAATGGGGTTTCATCACCCTCCTCGACTATTTTTGAAGCAGGATTCAAAAAATAGTAACAAAGCCCTGGGGAGGACAGCCTTTTATGATCCTCAACAGGAAGCTGTAACATTATACATTACAGCAAGACACCCAAAAGATATACTTAGATCTCTTGCGCATGAATTAATTCACCACACACAAAACCTAAGAGGTGATCTTTCACCAGAAAAAATAGGCCAAATGAGCAAAAATTATGCTCAAGACAATGATCACATGCGTAATATGGAGAAAGAGGCCTATTTACAAGGTAATATGTGTTTTCGAGATTGGGAAGACACAATAGAAGATAAAGACAAAATTTTAATAAAATTAGCAGAGTCAAAATTTTTAAAGGAGAACAAAACAATGACTACAAAGATAAACAAAGAAACACTCGAAGCAATGATAAGAGAAATTCTTTTAGAAGATAATACTCTCGACATCAAAGCCGGTGCAGATTACGGCAAGGATGGAAAGCTAGGTCGGCAGATGGCCAACGCATTAATGGCGGGTGACAAGGCGGAAATTGCAAGATTGCAAGGGCTTATCGATGCACGAAATGCACAAAATGTCAAAAAAGAAGAAGTAAATGTTGACATCGAAAAGCCAGAACTCGAAGAAGGGGAGATAGAAGAAAAGAAAAAGAAAAGCACTACAAAGCTCACCGGTGGTGACGGAGCGGATGATGCTGGTACGCAATATGAAGCTCAAATACCAGAGCAAGAGGAAGAAAACACCAGTATGTTAGACGCTGAAAAAACCTTATATGAAAGACGATTCGGAAATAGAAACAAGAAACTTTTCGAGCACTTAATTAAAAATTGGGCCAAGTAATTGGTATAATATAGGGTATTATTATGGATAAAAAACTCCTCTTGGAAGGTGCCGTTGCGGGGCACATGAACCACATATATGATAACGGCGAAATGACCTTCGGGGAGTTAAAGCAATTACTTCAAGCTGCGGTAGATGGCAAACTACGTGGTACCGAAAAAACAGATGGTCAAAACGTCTTTCTTTCCTTTGATGTTTCAACCCAGAAGGCACGCGCAATCCGTAATAAAGGACACATAAAAGCAGGCGGACTCACTGTAGAGGAGCTTGACGATTTCTTTTCTGGTCATCCAAATCAAGCTTTAAGATATAGTTTTGTTGAAGCCCTTCAAACATTTGAAGACGCTATAATACAAATAGATAAAGATACTCAATTTAAAATTTTTGGTAACAAAGAAGATAATATATACTTCAACACAGAAGTTATGAACCCTGGGATCCCTGATGGTGAAGAAGATGACCCAAGAGCAGCCGGTACTCAAAATGTAATCCCCTATGATAAAAAAACTTTATTAATTCATGAAGTAGGCAATTCCATGTTCGATCCAAACACGGCATTAGCGTACGATGACCCAGAATCCATAAAGAGAGTAGATAACTGCTATTCTATCCTAGAGAACGCCCTTATAGGTATTTCTACAGATGACCCTGCCGCGTTTTCTATAGAAACTCACCCGCGCAGGAAGCTGGACCCTGCAGGTATGGGTAGAGCTGCTGATGTATTGGCACCAACCATAGAAGCGATAAATAATGTTGTTTCTGACTTTGGCTTAAATGATTCGAGTACGATCCAAGATCTTGTTATGATACAGGTGAAGCCAATTATTGATGGTTTTGGAATGACGGAAGATAGAAATAAGGCTTTTATTCTGCGGTTGATGAAATTATGTAGGAGTCTAGAAGATCCTAATAAGCTAATTCCTTGTGGTACAAAAGACCCTAGGACAGGCAAGCGACTACATCACCCGCCGATCACTATTAAAGAATTAACTGCTGGAGTGCCTCAAGAATTATCTGATGAAATTAGAAGTTATGACGACAGCTTTAAATATCAAGAATACACCGCAGCGTTGAGTAGTTCTTTGTATGAGTTTACAAATGCAATTTTGCAAGACTTTGAATCTTCTTTTATAGCCGACAATCAAGAAGCCATAAGAGAACTTCAAGATGAGATAAAAACTTCCATTGAAAAAATACAAGCTTCCGCAAATGAAGCAGCAAAACAAGATCTGGAAAAACAATTAAAGAAACTTCAAGATGTGCGTAATGTTAACACCCCATCTGAAGGATTTGTCTTCAATTTTAACGGAACAACATACAAGTTCACAGGATGGTTTGCTCCTAGTAACCAAATCTTAGGCACAGAGCGATATAATCGCTTTGGCCCTATAGAGCCAGCAAAAGATAAAGAACTCGCAACAGGCGCCGAAATTGGGCCTCTTACAATAGCAATATTACCTGGTTCGTTTAAACCACCACACAAAGGCCACCTCCGTGCGCTTGAAGAGATAGAGAAACGCGCAAGTGCAGGAAATCTTCCAGAGATCGATAAATATCTTGTAATCATCTCTAGCCCCAGCCTACAAAGTTCAAGGCCTTTACCAATGTCTGGTAAAAATATATCTGCTGATCAGGCAAAACAAATGTGGATGGTTATGTTAGACAAGTCACCTATTAAAAACAAAGTACAGTTAGTTACTGGTGATGCTGCCGCGGCTTCGCCAATGCTAATAACTTACCAGTTTGTACAAAATGAGCCCGATCCCACGAATTTACTAGTTGCTCCAAAGGACGCAAAAGTTGTTCTCGTGGTTGGAGACAAAGAAAATGACGCTAAAAGATTTGGTGGAATGAGAGAGAAAGTAGCTGAAAAACGACCAGATATAGAACTTTTTCCAGGTGTTGTACCTGTCGCAAAACATGATCCAGAATATGTAGCTTTCATGAAAGATGAAAAAAACCAAATGATAAGATCTAAAATGAAATCAAATTTCGATGATTTTAATGCTAGCGATATGAGATTTATGATGGATTTTGCCTCTAAAGACCCAATAGGCCTAGAATTACTTAAATTTTATTTGCCTTACCCTGAAGATGCACTTGGTTATATGGGAATTATGGGATTGAACCCTGCAGATAAGAAGACAGGAGAAGAGGACCAGGTTCAAGAACCTGAAATTAATCCGGAGGAAGTTGATGTTTCTGGACTTCAAGAAATTGTTTTTCAAGAGGCAGAAGTTTTTTATGAAGGCTTCAAGTCTCAAAAGCCTCCGAAAGGAAAACCATCAAAAGGTAAATTTCAACGTAGAATGCGCAAAAGGCTTTCTAAGGCTCATAGAACCTATTTAGATATGGGTAGAAAAGATTTAACTAAATATGGTGGAGCTTTTCATGTGAGTAGAAAACCAAATTCATCAAACGCGTTTCTGGCAGAAGATGATGTTAACGAATTGAGTACTTCTGGTGGTGGCGCTGGTGACACAGGGTCAATTGAAGGATACTCAAGTACTATAGGTAAAACAAAAAAATCTGAAAATAAGGAAAGTAAGAATATGATTAACAAAGAAATGAAACAACTTAGATTAAAAATTAGAGAAGCTTTAGCTAAGTTTTTCAATATAAAGTCTCAAGAGCATGCAGAAACAATTGCAGCAATATTAGAAGAGCACGAACTAAGAATGGAACTTAGAGAGATTATCTTAGAACAATCACTCACAGAAGCAGAAGATCCAGACACTGATGTGCACGATAATACAGGCATCAACACTATTAAGGATTTATTTAAAAACACAAACGTTCTAGCTACATTAAGAAATGTCTACAAAACCTTAACAACAAATAGTGATCAAAAGCAATCATTTAGGTCTCATATTATTAAGTGGACTGTTGATACATTGGCGCCTGTTAAATTGAATGATATTGAAAGAGGAACAAGCCTTTCGGAAGAGGTAGATGTCGACATAGAGGGAGTTAATGACGATATGTTTATTGACGCTCCAGATGGCTCAGAGAAAGATCTCCCAGCTGTCGACACAGAAGAAGAAGAGAAGATGAAAGCAATATCTGGAGAAGATACTACTGGTAGAAATAAAGCTGAAAGAGTATATCCTTCAATTGAAAAATCAGTAGTAGATTACTATGCAGAACTTGATAACCCAGAAGACCAAGAAATGTTCTATGACTATTTGATTGCTAATCTGAAGCTTTATTTTGATAAGTGGGACAATGAAATGTCGAAATCAGTCGAAGAGCCAACTAATCAACAATATGATCAAGCAAAACAGGCTGTTTAATAAAATATCTTGAATTAATTAAAACCATGTGATACCCTAGGTAGGAAGGTTGGCAAATTTGATGAAAGATAATACTTTAAAGAATAGTAAATTTAATTCTAATAAAAATTACAGTTTAAAAAAACAATTATTAAAAGAAAATAAGATAGATAGTGATTTCTTAAATAAGCTTCAATTTATAAAATTAGAAGAATTAATAACTTTAAAACTAATAGTAAGTTGTGAATCCTTAAGGGGCAAGATCTATAATTTTCCATTTTTAAAATATGCGACTGATATATGCAAAGAATCTGTAGTTAGATTTGCGCTTTCTATGTCAAATAACAAAAGAGAGGCTTCTCTAATGTTGGGAATGAAGAAGGCTGAATTTATTTCTTATATTAGAGACTATAATATTTTGGAGGAATTTAACTACAATAGGTCAAAAAAGACTAATTAAGTCAGGAGGTGATTACTATGAGTGATACAAAAAAATGTAAATGTTGCAAGTGCTGTACATGTAAGTGTTGTGCAGAAGGTACCTGCGAC
>CAZAZO010000009.1:0-18582 GCA_964489675.1 Candidatus Woesearchaeota archaeon
GAGGGGGTGGGGGTGGTAAGTTGCTTTATGATAAATTTGTTCAGTGGGCGAAGAGTAAGGGTGTTGAGCGAGTCAAAATATTAGTAACTGCTAAGAACAAAAGAGGAATTGATTTTTATAAAAAGATGGGATATGAAGATTATAATGTAACTTTAGAAGGAAAGATTTAGTTAACCAAAACACTTTTAAATAATAATCTACTCATATAAGTAAGATGTTACTCGATAATAAAGAATTGCAAGTCTTAAAGGAGTTTGGGGGAAATTGTGCTAATCGTATATATGGAAGAAAAGTGGCAAATAAATTAAGCTTAAACCAAAAGACAGTATCAAATATCCTAAACAGTCTTGAGCAACGAGGCATTATTAAGTTTAAAAGAGAGGGTAAGAATAAGATATATTTTTTTAATAAGGCAAATGGCTTATGGAAAGAGGTCGCTAAATTAATAGAAATAGAAAAAAAGAGTGGGTTTTTAGAACGGCACAGAGCCAAGCAAGACCTATTTTTCAGATTAGAAGAAAGAACCAATGGGGCATTAATTATCTTTGGTTCTTACGCAAGCGAAAGTGAAACCACTTCGTCAGACCTTGACATATTGATCACAAAAGATATGGGAGACTTCCAAGATTTGGAAAAGCTATATGGGATAAAGATTAATCCAATAAAAATAAAGAGAAATTTTAGTAAAGAAGATCCCCTGATAAAAGAAGTTGTAGAAAATCACATAATACTAAAAGGATTAGAGGAGTTTGCGCAATGGATTTAGGAAAAATAAAATGGTGCCTAAGACAAAATCAGGGAATAAGATTAATTGAGCCTAGTCCAAATTTAGCGAATTCATATTTATCGATGGCCACAGATTCACTTAGCGTAATGGCAAATGAGAAAAACAGAAGCATCCGCTGGGCGATATCATCAGGTTACTATTCAATGTATTATTCACTTTATGCTGTTCTTATGAAAATAGGAATCAAATCAGAGATACATTCTTGCACAATTTCATTTATGAAATCATTCTTATCCAGAGATTATACTGAATCAGATATCGCACTAATAGAAAAAGCATCAAATACAAGAAATATAATTCAATATTACGTAGAAAGGTCAGTGGATCTAAAAGACGCAGAAGAAATATTCAACAATGCAGTCAAATTTTTTAACAAATCAAAAGAAATACTTAGCAATCTTAACGAGGATAATATAAAAGAAATTAGAAATAATCTAAAAAATTTAATGAGAGATGTTCCATGAATAGAAAGAATTTAAAACCCAATAAAAAAGTTATAGCATTCTCAATTCTAGCACTTGTATTTTTATATTTAACATATGCTGTTAATTGGATGTTTATAGTGGGGGCGGTGATATTAATGATTTTGAATCAGAGGGAGTTGATGGGAAGATAATCATTCTACTTTATTACAACAATCTTTAAAAATAAAATGTATTTTTGGTTAGTATGGGAGAAATATGTCCAGAATATTTGGGAGGAGGAAAGTGTGCGGAGGAGCCTTCGTTTTATGAAATTTCAGAATTGCGTCGGGAGCGGGTTTGCAAGGGAAATTATGAGAGATGTTTGGCTCAAAAGAGAGGGGAAGCGGGGGCTGGGGTGAGTCGAAGAGAGTGAGGGGATAAATAATTTATTTTTAGTTTAAGCCAAATCGGGGTCTATTCCCCAGCAATCAGTATCAATGGACTTTCGGCCAGCTACCCTAACATCTTCTGCAGATAGCATTTCTGGATCGAAGCCAAGCATCTTCCACCCAGCTTCATATTCGTTAGCATCAAAGTTTCCAGCTTTAAGAAATGCTCTTACGGGATTTGGCCCATGTTCTCTATAGTCTTTTCTCATTTGTAGTAGCTGATCTTTATCAAAATCATATTTTCTAGCACCCTTTCTGACTCCCTTACCATTTTTACGTGGTTTATAGGTTCCATCTTCTTTTAAGTATCTTAGAATTGTGTTGTCTCCAGGAAGATATTCTAATCTTTCTCGTAAGAGATTTCTTGTATCTGGAAGATCGCCGCTAGTTTCTCTTCCTGCTTCCTTAATCGTTTGTACTACTTCTGCTGAAAAGGCCATGGTTTTCTCTTAGATTCTTTCTGAAGCTCCTAACTCAAAATGATATTCTGATTTGTCTTTCATTTTATATTAATCAACTAGTCCTGCTGTACGAAGTCCTTGTACTAATTTAGAATGCTCTGGATTGTCTTTGCTAAATATGTCTAATCTTGAATCTGCTGGGAGCCTTATTTCTCCATTCCTTGCGAGGGGAGAGGGTGTTTTATACATAAGAATCAGATTCGCACTGCGTCCTAGGGCGGGTGTAATAAATTGATACTGGCCTTTCTCATTTTTGCCCCAGTATGCACAGGCTTCTTCATTAATGCTGTTGTCATTAGAATATCTAAAATAAGTGTCTACCCTTTCGCCTTTCTTTAGGAGTCCTAATCTGTCGTCGTTCTTTGGATCGGTAGGTTTTTCCATGTTTTTGTATGCTGGCACGCATATTTAAATCTTTCTAATTCTGTAACCCCCCCAAAAAGACAACATAACCGAAACATTTATAAAGAGGTTTTATCTGAGTTGAGTAGTAAAAAATGGCAGGAAAAGTTTATGGAAGAAATTCAGAAAGTGTTGTCGTTGGTACAGCAAGTTTAATTAGAACTTCTACGGGAGTTAGTGTAGAAAGATTAGTTGATGGTGTTGATATGGATGAAAATCCAGTTGTAGACACTAACACTGGGGATACAAGACATGATCCGAGTGTAGCAATGGAAGTTTTTAGAGAAGACCCAGAAGCAGCAATGTATCTTTATGGAAATCTAGAAGACGAATTAAGCGGAGGATATGGTTTATAATAAAATGGCAAAGATTAATATGTCGAGGCTAAGAGCAAGATGGTCAGCTTCTGCAAAGGAAGTTTTGAGAGATTTAGATTCTATAGTATATAGGGGATTTGTTGGGCTTGAGCCAAGTACGGCAGAAAATAAGTCTTATGATTATAGTTGCGATTCTGCAGAATATCTTCCGACGATGGTTGTGGGGGTTGGAGCTTAAGATGGTAACAGAACAAGAAAAACGGGCCACTGGTGCAATGTTTACAAAAAACTTTATTTTAGGATTAGCTGGCGTCGTGGCAACGCTTGGGGGGATTGTTGGGTATGGTGCTGGATTTGTGCATGGGCTATATCAAGGCACCCGTGCAGAACGGCAAATCAGTTTTGATAAAGGCTATAATGAGGGACTTTTAGATGGAAGAGTGGCATATATTTCTGAATCAGATAATAATATAGGCGGAACAAACGAATTGCATTTGCTTCATTATAATGGTTCGTGGAGTCATTTTGTAGAAAATCCAATGCCTTCAGAATATGATGCTCAAGGTGGATTGGTGAGAGGAGCAGATGGAGATTATATAGAGGCTGATAAGGCAAGAGAGCTTGAAATGGATGCTGTGACACTAAGAGAGATGAGAGGAAGAAGGCAGATTCAGGACATTTTACATAGAGAAGGAAATAAAATGACTTCTAATCTTGTGGCTAGAGCAGAAGCAGACAGGCGAGCGATCGTAGATAAATATGAGGCAATGGGACTGGAGGGCGGTAATTAAGATGACAGAAATAAGATTACATAAACACAAACAAAGCGAAGTGGAAGCCGAAGAGGGGGCAAGAAGGCCTTTATTGAAATATCTTGGAATGGTGGAGGGGTTTGCTGTTGATTCATGTTCGCGTGATACACTAGAAGCTGCAAAGATTTCTTTAAGTATGGCAGCGATTAGACTTGACGCAACAGATATATATGATGTTTCATATAAAGTTTCTCCAACGGAGGTAACTAGGGGTACTAATGGGTTTACGGTACCTGGAGCAATAATCCTTGCAACTGGAACTGCATATCGTGAGGAAAAAATAGAAGTGGAGGCACAAAATTAACATGACAATTGAAAAAGAACAACTCGTTAAGAAATTGAAAGATTACTTTGACTTAAATATTTATGAAACTAAAGTGTGGTTAGCACTTCTTTCTCGTGGAATTAGTTCTGCTGGCGAGATTGCAAACATGAGTAATGTTCCTAGATCTAGGACTTATGATGTTTTAGAGTCCCTTGAGAAGAGAGGATTTGTTATTCAAAAACTAGGAAAGCCTGTAAAATATATTGCAGTAAAGCCAGATAATGTTATTGAAAAATTGAAGAACAATACTGTTAAGCGAGCTGAAGAAAAAGTGAAGGTTTTAGGTAAGTTAAAGGAAACTTCTGAATATGAAGAACTTCAGCATCTTCACCAAACAGGAATTGAGCCGATTAAGAATCACGAGCTTTCAACTGCGATTAAGGGAAGAAGTAACTTATATATTCAAATGAGAGAAGTAATGGAGAATGCAACAAGTTCAGTATATGTGGCGTCAAGCCATTATGAATTGCTTTCTAAGCAGAAGATGTTTAAGGATTTATTTACAAAACTAAAGAAACGTGGAGTTGACATTAAGGTTATGATTAATGATGATGAAAAAGAAGTTGCAAAGCTTGCAAAGAAATTCGGAGTTGAAATTAAATCAAAGCCACTAAACGCTAGATTTGTAATCGCGGACAAAGAAGAGTTGATCTTTACAATGAAGCCTACAGACACACATGAAGATTTCGACTACGCAGTGTGGGTTAATTCACCTTTCTTTACAAATTCTTTAGCATATATGTTTGAGCTGGCTTGGAATGGGGAATAGGATGCCAACATTAACAGAAACATATTATGTGCAAAAGACATTAGATGAGATAGAGGAATCTAGGAGTCCAGGGAATTATATTTTTGGAGTAAAAACAGCTAAGGGAAGATATGGCGTTAAAATGGTATCTTCAGATTTTGTTGCTAGTGCAATGGCTGGGAGGCCAAAAGAAGCTATAAAAGCGGCCATAGAAACTAGAGAGGATGCATTGAGCTCAGTGACTTTAGAAGCAATGATTATTAATGTTGAAACACAATATGTTGCAAGGCGGCAGGGAGAAGCAGATGCGCAATCGGAGGCAGAAGAATAAAATGGCACCAGGAATAGCAATTGATAGAACGGGTAAGACAGCAAAGGCTACTGTGGGTGGCTCTAGGGGTGTGTTATTTCATTTAGATGAAGAGAAGATGGGAAGTCTTGTGATGTCTGGTGAAGCAATTTTGGGTGGTGAAGTGGGAGTGATATCCAGAGGAAAAGAAAAGGGTCATGTTATTGTAGAATATCATAGAGTAAATTCGGGAAATAAAAATGAGTTGATCCCAGGGCATATTTATCGTGTTGATATTACTAGGGGTCGTGCTCCAGAGGCTTTTCGAGATTATAATTCTAAATTGAGAAGGGCGGGATAAAATGAGCTCTTCTGTATTAGCGGCTTCTCCAACATTAGCATATATGTTAAGCACAGGAAGAGAATTCTCACTTTCTTTTTATGATGATGTGAGCAAAGAAGAGTATTTTGGAGAATTAACTGTTCAGGATAGTGTTGTAGGATTAAGGCAGTTAGACGGTTGTGTTAATTTTGTTTGTTTTAGGAGGAGGGCAGGTAGTTATGTGGTGAAAGATGGGCGTATCCAATTAAGAACAGATAGAGAATTAGCTGGGAGGTCAAGATAAAATGCACGATAGATTCCCAGGAACACGCTTCCAAATTCCAAATAATCTTACTGGGCATCATAGAAAGCATCATGATAGAGTTAGACACGCTCATGAAGCGAAAGAAATTTTGAGATCAGAAGGTTTTTCTAAGTCGTGGACATATTTATTTTCTGGAGTTTACCATTCTCCAAGTCGAGAAATTATGGCGAAATTGACATCAGTTGGAGATAGCTATTTGTGGCATACGACTGAGAACACTGAAGTTAGATTTAGCGTAAGCTTGAATGATGATTCGTCAATAGTTAAAAAATTTGAAGTTTGGGAGAGGGGAGAGTATTCCTTGGGTGGTGCAGGGAGCAATACGAGCACTTCCGCATATGGAACTAGGGGAGTAGATTGTCAAGTAGGGGTTTAAAAAATGAGAAAAAAAATAAATCCACTCTGGCAGTATTCAATAGGAGTGTTTTGTGGATGTACGCCTGATGAAAGAAGAGAATCAGAGAGGGCAGCAAATGAGGATACGTTTAATCATTATAGCGAACAATTTGAAGGCTATATAAAAGATGGCAATCGCATAATGGCATCTAGCACATATTGTATGCTTAGAATTCTCGCATCTGGAATGAGGGCGGGGCATCTTGCGTCGGAAGGGCGACAGGTAGTAGTTGATAAAATGACTAAGATAAATGAGATGGCCCAAGAAGCAGGGGTCCATCCTTAAGATGAAAAAGTTGCTTTGGGTTGCGCCTGATGAGAGAGTAGAAGGGGTCGCTATGGATATGTTTGATGAAGTTTATGGAAAAGGACATCGTGTATTTGCGTATGACGCGATAAGTGCGCTTGTTACTGAAAAGATTGATGGGGTATATATTGCCAATATGAATATTGCAGTAGACAGCATTAGTCCGGATAAGGCAAGGAGTTCTAGAAATGCCAAAAATGGACTGGGCCTAATTGAGCATTATAAATCTCAAGGGTCAGAAATACCAGTTGGATTTTCAACATTTGACAAGGAACAAATAAGTAAATGCAGTAGGTTCGGAGGAGTTCAAATACCAAACTTTCTAAATCCATTAGATAAAGCTAGGTCGATTGGGTCTTTGTTAGAATTAGAAGAAAATCCCGATTTTGAAGGATAAGAAGTTTGTCTGAATAACAAAACCACAAGTTATTTATATTTTGTTTACTTATATATTGTATGGAAAAGGGGGAAAATCAGCAGGCGGTTTGGAATACTATATCTTCAGAGTGGAACGTTCACAGAAAAGAAGAGCAGCCGGTAGTTAGGGATTTTCTTCGCGGCAAAAAGGGAAGTGTTTTAGATCTTGGATGTGGGACGGGTCGAAACTTTGTTTATTCTCCATTATTGAAGTGGTATTGTGTGGATTTTTCTGAAGAGATGTTAAAGCATGCTGAAATTAATGCTGGGGCGAAGAAAATAGAAGCTGAATTTTTCCATTCTGAGGCACATGACTTGGACTTTGAAGACGGTTTTTTTGACCATATACTTTGCTATTCTGTTCTTCATTGTATAGATACTCCAGAGAAAAGGAAAAGGACAGTTGAGGAAATTCATAGAACGCTGAAGAGTGGAGGTACGGCATTAATATCAGTTTGGTCAAGGAATTCTCCAAGACTGAAAAACAAAAGCAAAGAGTGTTATATCGGTTGGGGGGTGTCTGAAACCGAGAAAAAGATGAGGTATACTTATATATTTGATACAGCAGAGCTCCGAGAATTGTTAGAAGAAGTTGGCTTTAGAATAGTTAGTGTGCATGAGAACAAAAATATAGATTTTATTGTGAAAAAGGAGTAGTTATCGACGCTGGGTTGTCTGGGCGAAAGGTTTTTAAGGGAATGATTTTATGGGTTTTGATGAGTAAAGAATTAGAGCAAGAAGTAGAAAGTTTGGAGGATTTTAGTGCGCATAGTCACATGGGCGGTATCCATAGGGTTTTAGTGCCAGGCGAAAGTTTTTCAATAGCTTGTGACGATGACGATGATTATCCATCATATTTTGTTAGAATGAAGGATGACAAAAAAATGGAGTTGTCTGTTTCTGAAGACGAATTAGGATATAATCCAGATTTAATATGTGAAATTAGAACATATCATGAATCTGGTGTAGACATGATAATGGATGTAAGCCGGTATGGGCAAAGTGCACCACTTCTTATTTCACACGTAGAAGAAGCTACTTCCCTTTAATTTTAATAAAGTCGCTAAGCAGTCCCTTGTCTTCTTCTAAGACTTCTTTTGTGTAGGCGTTAACTTTTATTCTTCTCATATCCATTCCATTAAGTATTGTCAAGTTCCAGATATTGTCTTTGAAAATAGCAATTATTTTTTTGGCTTCGATTTTTGTTTTTTCTTTTACAAAGTCTTTTAGATTGTCGACATCAATTGCAAGATCTAAATTTTTGATTTCTTTAGCGGATTTTATTTCGTCTTTGTGCTCAATTGATGTGTTAAATGGATAATCAAATGTTGCAATTTTATTTTTTTTAGGTAAAAACATGTTGATTTGAACTTTGTCACCCTCTTTTTCTTCACTAGATAAGATAAAAAACCCAGCGCAGACATACGAATCAGAGTTTTCTTCTATGAATTTTTTATAGCTTTCTTTTTCTTGTAGTTCAAGGAGTAGTTCTTTGAATTTCATCTATATACGGCTCTAATTTAGTTCTTAAAGTTTCCTCTAGCATTCTTCTGCATGCAGCACCGGCAAGACCTCTAGTGTCATAGACATCTTCAATTTCGAGATTAACTATATTTTCTTCTAAAACTCCGTATTTTCGTATTGCGTATTTTACTCTTTTTTCGTCCATCACAAAAACTTGTTTAGCGCCTCTTAGTATTTGGCCTATGGCCGGACCTTCAGGAACAGAGTCGAATCCAAAAAAATTTGAGGATAGCCTTAGTCCCCTTTCATGTACTATATCTTGAAAAACCCTATGTGCAGTTTTGCTTCTGGTAATTCCGGCATCACATACGAATAAATATTCATCTTCAGGCATGAGATACTATGTTTAGAATGGGTTAAAAGAATTTATATACTAAAATATATAGTATGTATTATGCCAACAAAAATAACTGATGACGTTTACAAGATTAAGGGGGAGGGTAATATTTATGTGGTATTGGGGCCTGAGCCGTTTTTGATTGATGCGTCGGATAATATTGATAGTGTGTATATTAAAAAAGAAATTGAGCAAATTATTGACCCTAAAGAAGTTAAAACAATTCTTTTGACGCATCTTCATTATGATCACTGTGGCAATAGTGATCTTTTCCCAAACGCTACTGTTTATGCTTCTAAAGAGGAGATTGAAAATTTTAAAGAGTCTCCAGATGATTTTTTTATCCAGGGAATTTCGGGGGTGACCAGAGAGATGTTAAAGAGAGCTAAGATTTTGTCTAGTGAAATTAATGGGCTTGAGGTTATTAGGACTCCAGGACACACAAGAGGTAGTGTTGCGTTTTTAGATCGGGAGCGGAAGTTGCTTTTTTCGGGCGACACGTTATTTGAAAATGGGATTGGAAGAACAGACCTTAATAATTCAGTGCCTGAAGAGATGGCAGAGTCATTAGATAAGTTAGAGGGGTTGATGAAGAAGTATGGTTTGAGGTTGTGCCCTGGGCATGATTATTGAAGTGTAAATTCTTGTTGTGAAGTTGGTTTTGTCAGATCGGCATGCATTTTGTCTATCATTTCTTGATAAGTTTTTGAGCTTAGTTCTTTTAGCCCTAAGGTATCCATGATGTCAATTATTTTTTTTTCTAATATGGGGATTTGAGATTTTTCATTAGTTAGCGCCTCAATTTCAATAATCATACCAAGAGATTCAATTGTATTAAAAGAGATGGTGAGCTCGCCAATTTCATAATTATTACTTTCTGTTTTAACGCAGGTGCATTTGTCATAGCCCTCTTTTATAAGCCCCTTAATAAAGTTGGGCAACTTTTGTAGAGAAATATGCTCATTTATTTCTTCTCTTGCGGCATCTTCATATGTGCCTATTTTTTTAGTAATTTCTGCAGTATCTTTCTCAAGAACAATTCTTATCCTAAGATACTCAGGACTCTTAAATAAAAATGATTTGAATATATATTTATTCGTAGCCTTCCCAATTTTGGCGACTTCAGATTCGCATTGTTTAAAATCGTTGGAGGATTCAAATAAAGATCTTTTTTCTATTTCGTAAACCATAAAAAACAATACATAATTCTTTTATTAAGTCTTTCTGAAAAAATTAATTACTTTAGATATTTTCCCAGCTAGAATATCCAGATTTTTGTAATATTTTTGATTCAACACAATCTATTTTTTTTCTTGTAGGGCCGTATGATTGCATATGTATTCCTGGCTGAGTTAAGCTAGAAGAAATGTCAAATAGGACTACAACCTCACCGAATCTGTATCCATGGCAATCAACCCTATCTCCTCCTAAAAAATCTGCGCTTGAGGGATCTTCGTGAAATTGTTCGCTATAATACTCCTTAGACCCAGCCATTAATCTTTCTCCTTGTTTGTGTGTTAGGTCGTGTGCTCTATCAGCCATAGTAACCCATCCTGACTATACTTTATAAAAACTTATATCCTTCATCATACATATCCAAACCCTTAAAAAACTTATATTCTTATTCATTTTATGTCGAAAAAGAAGGAGTCTAGTGAGGGCCTTACAGTAAAAAAGTCAAAAGATATCTCTACTTGGTTTGAGCAAGTGTGTTTGAAGGCGGAGCTGGCGGATTTTTCTAAAGTTAAAGGGACTATGGTAATTAGACCACGTGGATATTATATTTGGCAATCAATTCAAGATTATTTTAACAAAAATATAGTTGATAAAACTGGGACTGATAATGCCTATTTTCCTATGTTTATTCCAGAGAGTTTCTTTCATAAAGAAGCAGAGCATGCGGAGGGGTTTTCTCCAGAGGTCGCATGGATTGACTCTAGTTTGACAAAGGATGGGGAGAGGCTTGCAATTAGGCCTACTAGTGAGACTATAATGTATGATTCATATTCAAATTGGATAAGGTCTTATAATGATTTGCCTTTGCGAATTAATCAATGGTGCAATGTTGTTCGTTGGGAAACTCAAGCAACTAAGATTTTTTTGAGATCTCGTGAATTTTTATGGCAAGAAGGACACTGTGTTTATGAAACTGAAGAAGAATGTGAAAAAGAAACTTTGGTTTATATTAAATCTTATGCTAAGTTAGTAAGGGATTTACTTGCTCTTCCGGTTTTAATTGGGAGAAAGTCTGAGAAAGAAAAGTTTGCTGGGGCTAAGGCTACGTATACAATAGAGGCATTTATGCCAGACTCGAAAGCTCTTCAGTGTGGGACTTCTCACAATTTGGGGCAAGGTTTTGCAAAAGCGTTTAATATTAACTTTATTGGAAGAGATGAAAAAAAGCATCTTCCTTGGCAAAATTCGTGGGGAATTTCAACTAGATTAATTGGCGGAGTTGTTATGACACATTCTGATGATTCTGGATTGGTTCTTCCCCCAAAAATTTGTAAAAATAAGGCTGTCATTATTCCACTTTTATTTAAAGGAAAAGAGGGGGCTGTTCAAGAAAAAGCAGAAGAGATAAAAAAAGAATTATCCGGCCTTAATCCGATTTTAGATGACAGGGCTGACACAAAGCCGGGCTACAAATATAATGAATGGGAGATGAAGGGAATTCCTTTAAGAATAGAAATTGGTCCTAGAGACTTGGAAAATAAATCAGTGATGGTTGTTAAAAGAAATACTGGTGAGAAAATAGTTGTGAAGTTAAAGGACCTAAAAAAGGAAACTGCGAGAATTTTGTCTGAGATGCATGAAGAGATGTATAATAAGGCTAAAGAATTTTTAGATTCCAGTTTGGAGACTGTGGAGACTTGGGATGAATTTGGGGCGGCAATTGATAATAATAAGATTGTTGGTTGTGCGTGGTGTGGGGATACTGCATGTGAGGAGGAGATAAAGGATGAGCTTGGTGGCGTATCAACTAGGTGTATCACATTAGATTCAAAAGTGCCTAAGGGTAAGAAGTGTCCTCATTGCGGTAAAGATGCGACAGTAGAGATGTATTTTAGTAGGAGTTATTGAGAGACCTTGAAAAGATGATATATAATTTTTAAGTTTTAGGATATCTTATTCATTGGCGTCTCGGATTATCTCATCTAGTTTAGAATCTACGATTTCGATGTCTTCTTCAGTATCCGATTCCGTGTATCCAAATTCAGCCTTTACTCTAGGAGAGGGCATTCCCCCATCTCTTCGAACCACTAATTGAACATTCATAGTAGTTCCGGGAAAACGATAATTAACTATTCTCTCATCGCCGGGATCGTTGGATCGACCAACGGGTTGAGTTTTATAGGAATTTTTCGAAAATGCTCTGTCGCAAAGACTTTCTACTCCTGCATCGGTAGAGGCCTCATAGTGCTTCCTTCTTATTCTTTTCATGGTCTTTAAGGCCTACTCCTATTTATAAGAATTATTATACTCCAGTCTCTACTTCCTCTCGGCAATCTCATCCTTTAGCTTCTCAACAAATTCTTCCACGTCCATCTCAACAATCTCTTTATTCTCTCGTCCTCTAACAGCGATCTTACCATCTTTAGCTTCTTTCTCGCCAACAGTCACCAAATAATTAAATCTATTAACTTGGGCCTCTCTGGCTTTTTTACCCATACTTTCACTTTTGTCGTTTAATTCAACTTCAAAACCTGCTTCAAATAGCTTGTCGTAAACTTTGTTAGCGTAATCTTTAACATCATCATTTAGGGTCATAACTTTGACCTGGTTTGGGGACAACCATAATGGGAAGTTTCCGTTTAAGTGCTCAGTAATAATCCCAATGAATCTTTCGATGGAGCCGTAAATAACTCTGTGTAGCATTAGGGGTTTTTTCTCATTTCCTTTTTCGTCAATGTAATTTAGGTCGAACCTTTCTGGAAGTGCCATGTCTAATTGAATTGTTGAGCATTGCCAGGTTCTGTTTAAAGAATCCTTCAGATGGAAATCAATTTTTGGTCCATAAAATGCCCCATCTCCTTCGTTAACTACATATTTCATTTTTCTTTTCTTTAAAATGTCTTCGAGTGCTTTTTCTGATAAATCCCAAACTTTATCGGACCCCACTCTTTTCTCTGGCCTGGTGGACAGTTCAACGTGGTTAAATTCTAGTCCAAACAGCTTAAATGTTTTATCAATTAAATCCATAATTTTTCCAACTTCATTTTCAAGTTGCTTTTCTGTACAAAAAATATGCGCATCATCTTGAGTGAATTGAATAACTCGGAATAATCCAGCCAAAACACCGCTTAGCTCAACTCTGTGAACAACGCCAATTTCACCAACTCTTAATGGAATATCTCTATATGACTTTGGAGTAGTTTTGTACACAAGCATTCCTCCTGGACAATTCATTGGTTTAATTAAAAAGTCTCTTCCTTCATATTCTGTTTTGAAATTGTTTTCTCCAAACTTAGACCAGTGACCTGAGACTTCCCATAGTTTTCTGTCCATAATTTGTGGAGTAGAAATTTCCTCATACTTATCTTTTCTGTGTAGTTCTCGCCATAGTTCGAGTAGTTTTTGTTTTATATGAAGTCCTTTGGGATGCCAGAAAACCATTCCTGGAGCGACATTGTTAAAACTCCAAAGATCCATTTTGTTTCCGATAATTCTGTGGTCGTTTTCTTTTAGTTTGCTTGTGTCTAACTTTGCACGAGAAACTTCTCTGAGTAGTCTAGAGCGGGTTTTGTCGTCGATATCTTTTGCTTCCTCCTCCTCATTTCCTTCGATTACAATCTCTCTAGATAATTCACTTAACGGATGGCCTTTTACTTTTAGCTCAAATTCTTTGTAATATCCAAATGGAGCCTTTACGACATCAAAGTCTTTTTTTAGTTGTTTTTCTGCTTCGTTTAAGATTTCTATAGCTATTTCTGGTGAGCCAAGGTTTTTTGATAAATGTGCGTAAGGATACAAAACAATATTTTCAGCTTTGACTTGGGAGGCGATGTCTTTTACGCCTGAAGTTAGTTTTTCAACGCTGGATTTTGAATCGCTCTTTTCAATTGCAGTTAATACAACTAAGCAGTCTTTGCTTTCACCATCTAGTTTTTGTTCTGGTGCGATTTCCTCTATTTTTTTAAGAGCTTTTTTTAGGCCCTTGAACTTAATATAATCACAGTGGAGGTTTAATGTCTTCATGGAAATTTCTAGATAAAAGCATTTATAAATATTGGTTTCTGAAGTTTAGATGCGACAAATGAACGAGGGCCAGGAAAAGTGGGAATTTATTCATCCTTGGCTTTATTAATTTTATAGGGAACAGCTAAATTTCCGATTAGTCTACTCTCCTGAACATTTATAATTCCATCAAAACCATACCTGCCATCAGTATATTTTACTCTCCTTGGATCAATCCCAGAAAGCAAAGGTTTTTTTGAAACTACTTGAAACCACCTTGCAGTAGGATTTACAACAGAGAATCCTTTTTCTAATTTTTCAGATATAATCCTATAATTTCCAATGTCTTCGATGCCGCACCCCCCGTTTTCATCCATCTCATCCCAGTATCCATCATAGTTCATATTTGTTGTTTTTAATGTATTAATAAATAGGGGCCTGCTTGCCCTATCAAAACTTACATTAACTTGGTTTGGTAGTTCTATACATAAGTCATCAAAATCTTTATGATCAAAACCTAAAAGCTTTGAAATGTCTTCAAGGTGTTGGTATCCGTGCAAGGAACCCTCTAAGACCAACTCATTTCCAGATGGATAGTTACTTTTATTTGCTATCCATACGGGATCATGCTGTTGCCAGTAAAAAACTTTTTCTTCTTGATCTCTAAATAAAAATGAATGAATTGGCCATGCTCCAAGAACCATTGCTTGAATGTTGCAAATTCCACAATATTGCCTATAGCCAATTAAATCAAAGGGTTTTTTTAATCTAATATGGGTTTGTGCAAGCTCTTCTTCTAATTGCCTTCTACTTGCAATATCTCTCCACCAACCCATTTTGTATGTCATTTTCATTTCTCTGTCAATTTCCTTGGGGCCCTTGGCTTTGCCATGAGAACTTTCTGCAAATCTTCTTGTGTAGACATAAGGATTTTCTATCATTCCCTTAAAAATCTCTGCATATTTATCAAATAATTCATCAGGCAACATGGGCCTATCTGGTCCAAAATCTTTTTTGCATTTTTCTCGGAATCCAAGATATATATTGTGTAAATGAGCTTTCAATTCTTCTCCTTCCAGTTCTTGTATTGCCATATTGTTCTTTGCCCAGAATTATTCTGAGGTTATTTCACCTCATAAATAGATCCAATGCCCCCTTTATAAATATTACTCCCCCCCCAATGGAGAAAAATATATAAACTGCTTATGCGTAATAAAATCATGATAAAAGACACGTTGAGCAAGACTGGATTAACCAGAGGAGAAAGCGAGGTATATGAATTACTTGTAGAGATTGGTACATGTAAAGCTGGAACTTTAATTAAGCGAGCGAATTTAGCGAGTTCAAAGGTTTATGATGTATTGCAAAGATTGTCAATTAAGGGTTTGGTTGGCTTTTCAATAAAAAATGGAGTAAAATATTATGATGCAACGCCCCCTGAAAGACTAATTGATTATATTGAAGAAAAAAAGAAGGAGCTTAATAATGCAGAAAGCGAAATTAAGAAAATTATTCCTGTAATTAAAGGCAGAAGAGAGGCGTTAAAAGATTCAAGTTCAGTTAGAATGTTTGAGGGAGCCCAGGGTCCAAAGATAGTTTTAAAAGAACTTGTTGAAGAAAGTAGAAAAGAGGGTGTAAATTATGGATTTGGGACTCCAGCAAATCCCTTTGCAGAAGTGTATCCTAGTGAATTGAATGAATTTTTTAAGGCTGAAAAAGCGTATAAATTAAAAACATTATTACTGTTTGCAAAGGGGAATAGGCAAAAACAACCAAATGCTAATATTAGATATTTGCCTCCTGAATTTTTTTCTCCCGTAAGAACTATGATCGCTGGGAATAAGGTTTTTTTGGTTGATTTTACAAAACCATATACGTCAATTATAATCGATAACAAGCAGATTGCTGAGAGCTATAAGGAACATTTCAAGATTCTTTGGAAAATTGCTAATAAATAGGGATTATAAAATTTCTGCTTCTAGAATTATTTTATCTTTTTTCTTAGAAGAAAGGAAAAGAGTGGGGACGTATCATAACTATGCCGTACCTTCATCAATAATTTCAGCAACTATTTCATCATTATCGATAATACAAATAATAAAGATTCGGGTTGCTGAAGCTACTGCTGTTTCACAACTTTTAAATACTCCCTATTCCTATATGATTCATGACAGGAGAGGTGATTGATAGATGTAAGACTGGTGTGCCCGGTTTTGATGAAATTTGCCAAGGTGGGCTTGTTAGAAATTCTGATAGTGTTTTGGTTGGAGGTCCGGGCTGTGGGAAGACCACATTTGCTTTGCAGTTTTTATGGAATGGGGTGAATAAATTTAATGAGAATGGACTTTACTGTTCGTTTGAGCCGGATGTGTCGGACGTTGCTGAAGATGCGAAAGCTCATGGGTGGGATTTGTATAAGTTGAATGAGGAGGGAAAAATAAAATTTGTGAAGTTTTCTCCTGAAACTCCGGTTAGAGAATTAAAGTCAGAGCTTACTAGGCTAGTTTCAAAATATAATATTCAAAGAGTTTGTTTTGATCCGATATCGGTTTTGGCTATGAATCAGACTGAGGAAGGAAAAATAAGAGAAATAATATTTGAGTTGTCTTCGCTTATGAAAAGGCTGAAGGTTACAACTCTTTATACCGATGAGACTATGGAGTTGGATATTAATCAGACGCATTCATCTGAGCTTACAAAAACGGATATAATACAATTCTTGTCTGATGCTGTTATTTTCTTGTACGATACGGGAATTGCTGGGGGCTCAGACAGATCACTTAGAATAAAAAAGATGCGAAGAACGAATCACTTGAGATCTCCTGTAAATATGTTGATTACGGACGCGGGAATTGAGATTTTTGGGATGAGCGAGTAGATAAAGTTAAAATTCGCTCAGAAACTCTAGGACTTCGATTTCTCCCCCCTTAATGTGGACATTTGCTCCAGGCATTTTTTTTCTCATCCCAAGTCCTCCTCTTAGTTCTTCAGTTTCAAATTTATCAACATCAAATAAGTCACTTTCTGCTATTTCCTCTAGGCACCTGATGGATTCGTTGTTCACAGGAATTCTATTAACTCTCATTGATGGAGTTATCGAATCACTAAACCCATGGGTTGGCAAAACTCTTAGTGTGCCCCTTGCAGCAGCTAATCCCAATGATTTTCTATAAAAATCTCTAACTTGTTTTGGGCTTAAGGCATAAGTTGGCAAAGAGTTATTAGCAGACCAAACTTCGTCATATTCTTCTCCGAGCTCTAAGTCAAAGAAATTTTTAGCATAACAAGTATCTGCATTATCGGTGTCATCTTCAGCAAATTTTAACATGGGATCTATATTTGTAACATTACAGGCAATTCCCATTTTCAAAAGATCTTTTTTTATCGGACCAATTCCTCCTCCAATCAATAATAATCTTCTGTTATGTAGCAATCTTTTTGCATCCTTGTCTGATATTCTTAGATAGCTTAGATAGGTAGATAATTTTCTAGCAGCAGCTTCTGATCTTTTCTGCATGTGTTGATAAAAATTATGAAGGTCAAGATTGCCTTCTGCTCTTTGCATATCCCTTGATAGTTGATTTAAAATTGTTTCTTGGCAACTATCACCTTTTAGGCCATTCTCTATTGCTCTAACAATATGTCTATAGTGATCCTTCGGAGCATATCTTTTTAATACCACACCAAGAGAACTGACATCCTTTCTTTTTGCTAATTCTTTTACTAGCTCGGGTGCGTACTCCGATTCTCTTAAGGATACATCTAGAAGTTTTGCGTTGTCGTGCTTTTCTGGTCTAAAATATACAGCTTCGTCATCGCTTTCCATTGTTTTTTGATATCTAATATTGTTTTTAAAGCTTCCTATTATGTTACCCCTTGCAAGATACAACATAGCCGAAAAGCTTAAAAAGGATATATTTTTAGTATTTTTATGGAAAAGAAAACATTGACTTATGTTGCTGTTGGTGCAGTTGTATTGGCGGGATTAGGTGAGTTGGCAGCTAGAGCTTTTGACTATGATCTTGGGCAATTGCAGTCTCTTAGGCCTCCTGCTGTTATGGAAAATGCTTCTGTTTCTAAAAGATATGATAATATGCCAGATACAACCCCAGAGAATGAAGCTGCTGCCGTTAAGAAATTTAATGGAGTGGAGGTATTAAGGAGTGCATATGAAGCAGAGAGGAGTGGTGTGGGTGAATATAGGCATGATAGAAACTAATTTTTAATAAAATATAAAATGAAAACAATAAATTTATCAAGAAGAGCGTTCCTTAAGGGGGTTTCATTGGCAGGTGTGGCTTCTGCGGTCCCAAATGTTTGTTTTGGATCTGGTAATTCTATATATATTCCGGGAGTAAATGGAAAAGTTAATTTATCTGATAAAATTGTTCCTCACGGACACTTTAGTTGGGGAGAAGCAACTCATAATGGAGAAAGGGTTCCAGAGCATAAATATCAAGTTCAAAATATAGTAGAGGCTGCTAGAAAAATGGAGGAGATTAGAGAATATTTAGGAGGTAATCCTATCAGAGTTAATTCTTGGTATCGGGATCCGGTTTCAAATGCTCGGGTGGGGGGAGCTACAAAAAGTAGACACCTGGAGGGGGATGCTGTAGATTTTGTTGTTTCGGGCGTTAAGCCTTCAGAGGTTTATTCTTTATTGGATTCAGTCTGGGGAGAAACAGGGGGACTTGGAAAATATAATAATTTTACACACATTGATTTAAGGGGGAGTAGGGCCCGGTGGGGGAACTAATTTAGGTGTTTTTTTCTCCGTTCTCG
>CAZAZO010000010.1:0-17769 GCA_964489675.1 Candidatus Woesearchaeota archaeon
AGGACTCAAAGATTATTGGCGTTATGGGTCTGGGGGCAAGTAATGTTGAATCCTCCTATATCAAGGAAGGGCATCAAAGGAAAGGGATTGGGGGAAAATTACTTGCTCATTTAGAAAAGCAAGCCACCAAGAATGGAAGTAGGTTTCTGACTCTTCTTGCCTCTAAGTCCAGCTTAGCTTTTTGGAGGAAGGAAGGATACTCTCCAGTTAAAAAAATACATGATGAGTTAGGAGAAGCTACACTAATGATTAAATATTTGAAATAAAAAATGACTGACAAACAATTCACAATAACAAAACGCATTGCCAAACATGGCAAGCAAGCAGTCATAATTGTACCAACCTTGCTTCAAGAGAGGCTTGTTCCGGGAACTTTAGTAGAAATAGAAATTAAAATCATCAAATAATTCACCTCCCGAAGCCTTTATAAAGGTATTTCCTTTATAAATGACATGCCAGCAGCGAAGAAAAAAGCAGCAAAAAAAACTTCTAAGAAAAAAACTTCTTTGAGTGTTCAAAATATAGTAGCAACGACCTCACTTGAAAAGGAAGTTTCATTATCTAAGTTAGCTAGAACACAGCCAAATACAGAATATAATCCAGAAACATTTCCGGGGCTGGTGTTAAGAGTAAAAGAGCCAAAGAGTGCAGTTTTAGTGTTTTCTTCTGGGAATTTAGTATGTACTGGTACAAAATCTATTTCTCAAGTTAAACAAGTTGTGGAGCAAGTAATTAAGCAATTAAAGAAGATTGGAGTAAATGTTACAATTAAGCCTAAGATTACAGTTCAAAATATAGTGGCATCAGGTGCAATTAATCTTGATTTGAATTTGAATACATTGTCTTTAGAGCTTGAAAACACAGAATATGAGCCAGAACAGTTTCCGGGCTTGGTGTATAAACTAGAAGAGCCTCCTGCAACTTTCTTGTTATTTAGTAATGGGAAGTTGGTTTGTACTGGAACAAAGAATAAGGCACAATTGGATGATTCCATGGATCAACTTAATAAGAATGTTAGAGCGGCACTAAAAAGGATTGCTGAGATGCAAAAGAAGAAGGCCGCAGAAGAAGATGATTTCTAGGGGACTGAAGGGTTATTGATTTTAATGGTTTTTTAACATGGCGTAATCCCAAATAAATTCAGGATTACGCCCCCATAAGGGGCATTAAATAAATTCGTGGGCAAGTAAACCTTCAGTCTGCTATATCTCTCTATTATGTCTACTGAAGGTTTTAATTTAATCTAAAACCTGCTTGCCTTTTCTGATCAAAACATTTAAATATATATCAATATATTACATATATGTAACAAAAGGAGATAAATATGTTAGTAAAAAAGAAGCCCTTGCATTGGCCAACATTGAATACTGTAATTATGGTAGAAGAAACAATGAAAAATCTAGATAGCTTATTTACGGTAGCAGAACTTAAACAAAATCTTCCAAGGCAAGTTAATCATAATACCTTAATGCTGATTCTCCAATATTTAGAACAAAGCAATAAAATTTATGCTTCTGTAAGAGGTATAACCTGGATTCATAATCCTAGCAAAAAATTAGCTATGGAGATAGAAAAGGGGACAGAAATGTAATGACAAGAAATATTAAAGTTATCTTTTCCGAAAATGCAATGGAGGTATTTAGTTATTTGAATAGGGAGGCTTCTAGTTCAAAGGTTGAGAAAAGTATTCTAAGGGCGATAAGACAAAAGACAGAGTTAATAAAGCACAATGCACACTATGGTAATAATTTACCAAAAAGACTTATCCCCAAAGAGATTATAAAAAAATATGAAGTTACAAATTTGTATAGAATTGAACTTCCAAACTTTTAGAGGATGCTTTATACTATTAAAGAAGGAGAAAATAAGGTAGAAATAATAGCCTTTGTTTTAGAAATCTGTGACCACAAGAGATATAATAAGCTGTTTGGTTATAATTAAGAAATTGAAACGTGGGTGCATAAAACAAAACCTTTAAATACTATCGTTATTTATTTAACCATATGGCAAGAAAACTAACTAAATGGTCATATCTGCAACCATTCTTATTCACAAGGGAAAGTTTGCATCTTCTAGATATTTCAAGGAAATTAAATGAGAATCATGCAACGGTTAGAAAATATCTAAATGAATTTGTAAAAGAAGGTGTGCTTAAAATTAGCAAGAAAGGAAGGTTGACGCTGTATGAACTAAATTTAGACTTCGCTTTAATTGTTGATTATTTGGCAATTGCAGAAAAAGAATTTCTTATCTTAAAGTGTTCTCAGAATAAAATACTAAAAGAATTAGTTTCAGATATTCAAAAAAAGTCTGCGGGTGCCTTAATAATTTTTGGTTCTTCTCTAGATAGCTTTACTAAGGCGGGGGATATAGATATTATTTGTACAGAGGAAATGGATTTTGCTGACTTAGAAAAAAAATACAATAAAGAATTTCACGTTTTGAGTATGGATAGGTTAAGCGACATAAAAGAAGCATTGGGAAAAGAGGTGTTAAAAAAACATTTGCTTATAAATTGTGTTGAGGAGTGCGTAAAGTGGCTGATTTGAACTGGTGTGCTAAACAAAGAAGCGGGATTGGCCTAATTCAGCCAAATGATAACCTTGCAAAAGAATATATTAAAAGTGCAGAAGAGACTTTAGCTTCTTTAAAGAATTCAAATGAGAATTCTAATATGTGGAAGGCTACAAAAAAATATTATGCTGAGTATTTTGCTGTTTATGCTTTGTTTATGGGGCTAGGAATAAAATGTGAAATTCATGATTGCACGATAGAATTAATTAATTTAATGAGCACTTGGGACTTGTTCCCGGATGATTCTTATCGTTTATTGAAAAAAGATAAAAAATTAAGAATTGATAACCAGTATTATTTAAAAAATGTAAATATAGAGATTAATTATGAGGAATTGTTTGAATTTATTTTAATAATTAAAGAAAAAGTGAATTCTTTAACGCCGATGGAGGTTGAAAGTATTAGAGATAAGCTTAAATTGGAGCTAGGATTAATATAAGCATGGCGAGTTTTCGTAAATACATACTTTCAACTGGCAAAGAGGTTTTGGCAGGAAGAGATGCAACCGGTAATGATGAGTTAGTTTCTGGGTCTAATCCAAAAGATGTTTTGCTTCATACCTTGGCTGCTGGGAGTCCGTTTGTAAATGTGGGGGAGGATCCTTTAAAGAATGAACTAAAAGAGGCGGCTGTATTTTGTGCACAAAAAAGTCAGGCGTGGCGGGATGGGAAAAAAGACGTCGTGGTTAATTGGTTTTATAAAAAAGATACAACTAAGGGGCCCAAAGATAAAGCGGGGCTTTGGCATACGAAACATGAGGGCAAGATTGTTGTAAAGAAGAGTGAGATAATGAATTTTATTAACTCTTTAGATTGAGCCAAACTTCTTCTAATTTTTTGAGTCTTGTGGGATGTCTTAGTTTTCTTAGGGCTCTGGCTTGAGCTTGCCTTGCTCCTTCTCGACTTATTCCTCTCATTTTTTGTCCAGTTTCTTTTAGTGTCATCTCTTTATGGGGTCTGTGGTAAAATCTGTAGTAAATTACTTCTTGTTCTCTGGGAGAAAGGGTAGATAGTATCTTTGCGATTATTGTTTTCTCATCATCTGTGATGGGATCTATTTCAGATGCACGCATTTTTCTTACTCTTCTGTTTATATTCGTATGAGTGTATTCAAAGAGTTTTTGTCTATAGTAGTTAGAGTTTTTTTCTATTCCTGGGAAGAACTCTGCCATTTCTCTTTCAAATATTTCTCTTTGTTCTTGCGATTCAAACCCCCCTCTTTCTAATTGATCTTTTCTAAATTGTTCAAGAGACAGGCCTGAATTTCTCATTTTATAATAATTAAACCTAACTCTTTCAGAGCTGTCAGTAAAGCCTCTTAATCTAGCATCTGCATCAGAATAATCTTTTGCGGAGTGGCCCAATCTGAGATGTCTTAGATATTGTCTAACGGTTACTTCTTTTAGCTCTAGTCTCTTGGCTATTTTGGCAACTACCCTATATGGCCTTGTTCTGGGGCTATCTAGTTCAATAATTTGTTGTTCTGTTTCACTAAAAGAATCTGGGGTGGGAGGGCGCTTCATCATTTCATCTATTATCTTGCTATCATAATTTCTTGCGGGGGGGTTCTTCTTAAGGTTTCTGAATTCATCCAAATCCATTCTTTTCTCCATCCTTTTGCACCAGTATAACCAAGAGCTATACTCGTTCCTGTCTTTAAATCCTCTGCTCTGTGCATGTCTATCATCTCTTTTCCTTCTCTGTTCCCTTATTTTTCTGGGAGTGTGTTTCTTTTTCGATTTATCAAGATGATACTCTGCATAGGATGAATATCCGTGCCTTTTTGCATGAATGTAGTTGGTTATTGTTCCCGCTCTCAATCCGATCTGTTGAGTAAGTCGCCTTGCATTTTCTGCTACACTCATGGACAGATCATCCAACTCCCTAGTTCTTTTTTCTAATTTGCTAGCCATAGTACTACTTTAGAATTAATACTTATAAGTCTTTTTGTTAAGCTTTCTTTCTCATTAGCCATAGGCTTAAAATCAGCAATGCCCCTGCTATCCATAGCCAACTGTGGCTCATGTTTTCTCCGAACAACAAAACTCCTCTAGAGGCTCTTATTTGGAATTCTAGGGGCATAATTTCTGCTATCCACTGTATTAATTTGGGTAGAGTTTGTGTTGGGAAGAAAATTCCGGAGACAAGCATTAGTGGGAAAGATATAATTAATGAGAATAAAACTGCGATTCCTTCGTTTTCAGATACTAGGCCTATAATTAATCCGAGAAGTGTGTCTACAATAGCAATTGAGATTATGAGTTCTAATATCCCTAGGAGATTAAATGCGTAGGTGTTTCCAGATATTAAGAATAGGCCAAATATTATTAGAAATTGAATTAGAACAAGTCCAATGAAGAAAACAAGTTTGGCTAAAAGATAGTTTAAAACTGTGGTGGAGGACTTGACTCTCATAATGAATCCTGATTTTTTGTCGTATATGATTGAAGTTGAGGCCAGCATTAGGATAATGAATAAAATTAAAACTGGCATAATAAATATAATTCCAGCGCCTTTGCCTGCTTCGTTTGAATAAAGGGGGTTGTGTCTAAGTCTAATTGGATTAATTAAAAATTCAGTGTCTAATTCTTCAACGTTTCTTAAGTCTTTGTCTAAGTCTTCTATTCCTTCTTTTACAAATTCAAGATTTAGCTCTTCTTTTATAATGCCAACTCCGTCCCGAGCGGTGCTGGTTTTTCCGGTTAGTTCTGTATTTAATTCATCGATGATTTGAATTTTTAAGGGACGAAGGGCTGAGTCTAGTTTCCAACTAATTAGTCCAGCAAAACTAACGTCGGTGTTATCATAATAAATGTCTATATTTGATTGCTTGAGGTTTTCAATATTTTTACTAAAGCCAGGATGAATGACTATTCCTAAGGGGAATTTTTCTTCTTTGATTCCTTGCAATAAGTTTTCTTCACAATTTTCTTTATCTAAAAAGATAGGATTAAAATTATCAATTTGAAAAATAGAATCAGATAAATCTCCAAGGTCAAAGTTACAAACACCAAAATCAATTGAGTATCCTGATGGCTGCAGCGCGAATAAAAAAAGTCCAGCGATAATTAATGGCAGCAATATAAATACAGCAAGGTAGTTTTTTCTCTTGTATAATAGCATAAAATCTTTTTTAAGATAGGCGTAAAACTTTAGGGTGCTTTTTGGGATAAGGTTTGAGGGGTTCATTTTGATTGTACCTCTTTTTGATAATGTCTTTGACAAATTCTTGAGTTCAGATGCCCACTATGCTCAGCTCCGCCTCGCGACCCGCCCTTAATTCTCACATCCGTTCGCCAAAAGTTAGTGAACTCAAAGAATCTCTTATCGGTATTTAAGACATTGATTTTATGGAGCATTCTCTTAGTAGCATTGCCCACATATTTACTTTTTCCACTGTTAAAAGGATGCAGTGTGGGCTGTGATAAGGGGAGCAAATATTTATGAGATGCCATTATCCTTTCATAAATATTTCGTCCAGATTGGGTTCGCGAAAACTAATCTCTTGAAATTTTAAATTTAGTTTGTTGAATAAGGTGTTTAGCATGGTTTGTTGTTTTTGGTCATTAATCCCAAACATGATGTATCTTTCGTAGTAGTCTAGAATTTCTATTCTTTTATATGCGCAGTATTTTTTTATTTTGTCGAGGCTGTCTTTGGATAAATAGCTGAATCGATATTCACTTAAGTAATGGATTTTTAATCTGGACTTTAATTTTTCTAAATTTCCTGAAAAGAAAATTCTTCCATTTCTCAAGATAACAATTCTGTCGACGTGTTCTTGTATTTCTGTTAAGAGGTGGGACGTTAGAACGATGGACTTGCCCTTCTTTTTTAGTTTTTCTAAAAAATGCCAGAGTAGCCTTCTGTTTTTAAAATCAAGTCCGACAAATGGCTCGTCTAAAATTAATAGGTCTGGATTGTGAAGAAGAGACAAAACAATGTTAAATCGTACTCGTTGCCCGCCGGAGAGTTCGTTTGGTTTTTTATTTAATGATTCGGAGAGTTTAAGCATTTTTAGATATTCTTCAGCTCTTTGAATTGAGGTGTTTTCAAGTACTCCTTGGTTTAGCCCTATGATTTTAATGTTGTCTAGTAAACTTAGGTCAGGAATGAATGAATTTTCTTGGGGTACGAATCCAATTTTGTTTTTTTTGAGAAATTTTGGCCTATTAAAAATACGAATTTTGCCAGAGTAGTTTAGTGTGATTATTCCTCCTATTAGTTTTAGAAGAGTTGACTTTCCACTGCCGGATTTTCCAATAATTGCTACGAGTTCGCCTTTCTTTAAATCAAAATCAATATTTCTTAGAATTTCTTGTTCGCTATATCCGAATCTAATGCTTTTGGTGGACAGGGGTTTTTTCTTTTTCTTTTTGCCTCTTTTGAAAAACATGGTATGGTAAGGGGGGTGGGGGTTTTAAATTTATGCTAAAAACCCACCGATCGCTCTGTCTTTTAGCAGTCGAGGCATGATGGCAGTGTTCTCATATATATTTTCAAGCAGTGGTCTAATTACTTCTTCTGGTTGCAGTCCACCCATTCCGCAACTAAAAACAATGTTTCCATCTTTAGGTTTAAACTCTCTTAGGTCTGAATTAAGACAAAATTGGAATTGTCTGCTATAGTGTTTTGAGGGAGGGCTTGTTGGCAATGCAAAGTGGGTTGTAAAGGTATTAAATCTTTGATAATTGGGGTCAGCGCTTACTCTATTGAAGGTATCTTCTGGTGCTGCAATGGAGTGTTCTTTTTTTTCATCAGGATCTTTTACAAATCCCTCAACTCCTCTGTCTTGTGTAACAAAATAATGTACAATCGCTACAGGCGAGGTTTGAAAATATAGTCTTTTTGGACTGCTAACATATTTGTGGGTTTTATGAACAATTCTTTTGCCATCTTTAACCATCTTGGCCAAGTTGCAACATGGTCTAATCATGCTTATCACTAGATCATCCCTAGAATATATTGGATCAGTTCTCCAGCTCATTTGCCATGTGCCAAGATCCCCATTTTGCTCTAAAGATAAAACAAATTCTCCGTTATCAAAAAGTCTAGCTAGTGTTCCAAATCCCCTGTCAATATCAACAATAAGATTTTCTCCAAGGCTATATTGATCAAAGTCCTTTTCTCCGTCTGCATTTTTATCATGAAAAAGATCTAGTATAGGTTTTTCTAGTTTTATAGCACCATTAAAGAGTGGAGGGGAATTATTTGGAAGATTACTCATAAAACTTCAGATTTTATTATTTTTTAAAGATTTATATACTCTTTTTTCTATGCTTGGTTATGCTTAGACCAATAAAAAGACTTCAGCTTGGAAAGAATGGACTTACTCCAGAGTTTACAGAACAAGTACAAACCATATTTAAGAAAGAAAAGATTTTGAAAATTAATATTCTTAAGTCTGCTTGTAGAGATAAGGGTGAGGCTAAGCAGTTGGCTGAAAAGTTGATGGATTCTCTTGGTAAAAAGTATGATTACAAGTTGATTGGTTATGTTTTAACAATTATGAAGTTTAGGAAAAATCAGAGGTGAATTTTGGGTGGAGGTGGAGAAAAGCGATTTCTTTATTTTTTATTTATTCAGAAGGTAGTGCGGGTGGTTGAGGTATTGAGATTCCTCCACCTAATAATGAATTCCCGCCATCACTCCCGCTTGTTAGAAGAAAGCACAAACCAATTCCAACAGCTAACACGATTAGAATTATTAAAATCCATATCCAAGCTGAACCTCGTTTATTTTTCATCATTTTAATAACCTTCATATACTCCTGTTAGGCACAAAGCAAATTTAGAGTTTCTCATTTCTCCATCAACAGAAGGATTTTCTTCATGATAATAAATAGAGCCCGATTCTCCACCATGTTCAGACATTTCTCCAGCCAAATCCTCTAAGTCTTCTTCGGGGATTAAATTTGCATATTCTTTTGCTAAACATTTCCATGCATCGTAACAATCTGATGCAGAAGTATATCCTTGTGCATTATTCAAATCACATTCTTCATAAGAAAATTCATCATAGTAATAATCCTCAATCATCTTTCTTAGTCCAGTATTTTGTATAACATCATCATTGCTTGGAATTTGAGGGGGTGCAATTCCACCATTTGAACTAGACGAACTAAAACTACAATCATTCAAAACCTTTATCAATAATCCTTGACTTGACATATCATTTGGGAAGTCCATGTTAAAGTCTAATTCTTTATATCCTCCAAGATAATAATATGCTCTTTGAATATTGCAAGTCCCCTTCAAGTCGTTTATACTTTTCCCTAGTGCATTTTCAGTTACAGAAACAAAATTCCAACCAGATGTTAATTTTCTTTTTGTCATAGAAACTACATCATCAGTTTCATATTCAATCATTCCATCTCTTTTAACATAAACCCACGCAGAAGAAGATTCAATTAAATATGTTTGTGCATTTAACCCATCTTCGACATTAAATTTTTCTTCATCTAGATTTGGATAAATTTGAATATATTCTTTTTGTGAAGGAGAATAATAAAATACTGCTCCAATGTCTTCTGGTTGAATATCCGAATTCTCGGTTAAGGCGAGTTTGTTAAATACAATTGTTCCAGCATTGAGAAGATTCCAGCCTTCTCTAATAGATGCGGTGTAAGTGATTCTGTCTTCATCTCCTTGTATCTGTTCTATGTATGCGGAAACAAAAACAACTAAGCTTAGTAATGATAAGATTGTTATTGCAAGAAATATTTTTTGTTTCATCTCAACATATATAGTCAAGAGCTATTTAAAAGCTTTGTTTTTTCAAATCGTTTTTCTGGAGAGAGAGTGAAGGTATTATAATTATACCGATAATTGAATAGAGCGGAGATTATACGAAGTTATGAATGGGTTATTGGTTAAATCCTATTTTAAAACAACAAGATAAAAAGCTAAAATAATTCCAAAGAATTTCTAATAGGTAGGTTTACGCTTGAGAAAGCTGTTTAAACTTACCATGTAGAGCGTACATTCCGATTGTTAGACAAATAGAGATTGCTAATGGTAAATAGACTCTATCGATTGTTCCTACGACCCCGCTTAGCTTGGGTAATATATCTAGTCCAATTAAAAGAGCCGTAACTCTTCTTATCGCCATCAATAGGAATCCTAGAACAATTACTCCCCAAAACCATCTAAGTTTTTCTGGGGCCCAAAGCATAACAATTCTTAATGCAAAATAAGCCGCTACGAGCTGTAATGCAATTTGCAAAATAGCTAAAGTATTAGTGAACATATTAATCTCTTACCATCCTCTTATAAAAATGTTATTTTTTTGGTATTTAAATATTTCTAATATTATTTCTTCTTTAGAGAAAACGTTTTTGACTTTTTTCTTAGTTCTTTTGTACTATATTTTATAATATCGGTTTGTGTAATTAATCCTAGTAAATTATTCTTTTTGTCTACGACAGGAATTCTTCTAAGATTATATTGTGATACTGTTTCCATTAGTTTTTTTGCATCAGTATTTGGCTCAACGCAAATATTATTAGTTTTCATTAATCCCACTACTTGGCTAAAGTCGGATAGGCCTTCTAGTACAATTTGTTTTAGAAGGTCTCCATGGCTTATTAGTCCTACGAATTTTTTTCCGTTGACAACTGGCATACATCTAACATCAGAATCAATCATTTTTTGGACGACATCTTTTATGGTTTGTCTGTGGCTAACTGTCACGACATTTTTTGTCATCAAATCTTTTGCTTTCACCATCTTTAAACTCTAAGGAATAAATCCTATTTAAATATTTCTCTGAGTGTTTTATCCAAAACTATATAAAATCATTTTGCTGTTGTTATTAAGGTGATAAAATGCAATTAATTGAAATAGTGCTTTCTATAACTATGATTTTGGGGCAGTTTTTTGCAGCAGGGATTGCCTTTGCTACTTATTTGAAAGACAAGCTGGGAAGGCCCATGCTTTTGATCACTCTTGCTTTTGTTTTGATGGGCCTTAGAAGAATTACGGCTCTTCTTATTGGACTTAGTTTAATTCCTAAGCTGAGTGGAACAATTGGAACATGGGATAGGCTGGTTTTACCACTTGTGATTACGGCCTTGTTGGTTGTTGGAGTTTGGGAGCTGAAGAAAAGCATAGACCATTTTGAGATTCTAGATAGACATGTGGGGAAAAAGTTGGGATATTTAATGGAAAGCAAGAAAGACGGATTTAGAATAATATGATTTTAAGTTAGTTTAATGGGGAGTGTATTTTTACGGAGAATGGTCATGTGCTTTTCTTTTCGGGAAGAAGTCTATTGCCTTTTGTAATTCTTTATGTTTTTTTGCGTATTTTTCAATTGGGATCTTTTTTTGATATGCCTCTAAAGACTGACAAAGTGCGGTTGCTCCTGCGGCAGTTCCATCTGGGTGGGCATGGCATCCAGCGCCCATTGTGGTTATAAAATCAGTAGTTCCTGCAATGTCAATGAATGGTTTTAGAAGGGTTGGGTTTAATCCTCCTGAAATTATTGGGCAACATTTCTTTACTCCTCTCCATGAGTCTTCTTCTAAAATTACGTGATGGGCTCTATCTTCTTTTACTGCTTTTAATACATCTTTATCGGTTGAGGGGACTTTTGCCCATGACTGTTCAAAGAAATGACCTTTTGAAAGTAAATTTAAAATTCCTTTAGCAGCAGTTATATCTTCTTTTGGAGAGCCCTTCATTTTTCCAACTCCAGCTGTTCCTGTGTGAATTCCAGAAACTCCAGCCAGCCTTGCAAATTTTGATAAAACTAAAACGCTGAATCCTATTGGGTTTTCTGGCCTAGTAAATGCCCCGTGGGCGGCTCTATGGAAATGAATGAATACGTCAGGATATCTTCTTCTAAGAGTTTGTACCGCTGTCCAGCCCGCTGTTATACCATCGATTAAAAAAGCGTAGCTGCCTGGTTCAAATCCAGTGTTTCTAATTAGTTCGCATCTTTCAATCATTGTATCAAAGTCAGCTGCTGAAACATTGAAGGAGTGAACCTTTTTCTTTTTAGTTTCTTTAACAGCTTTATCCATTGCTTCTTTTACGTGAGCGACCATTTTATCATATGGACAAAAGTCTTGATTTGCTTGAGGTTCGTCGTTTTTTACAAAGTCTCCTCCACCAACCCAAAAATCATAACAGACTTCAGCGTATTCGGCACTGGTTAGTCCCATTTTTGGTTTTATGATTGTTCCTAGAACTGGTCTATTTTTTATTCCCAGGTATTTTTTCATATCGTCAAGCGTGTAGGAGGGGCCGTCATATTGTTCTAGCATTGCAGGTGGAAACCAGACGTCTAAAAGTTTTAATGCGGAAATTTGCTTCATTCCTAGGACGTTTCCTACAATATAGGTTAAGATATTTTGAACATTTCCTCCTCTATCAAAAAGTCTCCATGGGTAAGCAATCCATACTAGTTCTTTTTTGTAATCAACTTTGTACACCAGTGCATTCATCTCGTGAGAAAAATCAGTTTCGGTTTGTACAGTAAAATTTGTACCAGTGGAAGACTCTGCTGCGATTTCAGTTGCGGCTTGAAGTGTGTTGAATTCTTTTCCGGCAACAAAATGAAATACGCATAGTAAATATTCGCCATTTTTTGGATTGGGAAGATCCATATTGACATAGCGTTGTTGTTTTTCATTTAGTGAGGATAATTCTTCACGGAGTCGTTTGGATTTTGCCATTTTATTTTTTATGTAGTTTTATATCGAATTTATCTGATCCAGGATTGTGATAGCCAACACGATATTCCTTAACCTTCTTTGAAAGTTTATTGACTCCTAGTTTTATAAGTTTAATGTTATAATATCTTTTTTTGCCAATAAATTCAAAAATTTCTTGTCCTGATTCGTCCAGTAGGGCTCCCCCTCCCAGCATGAAATTTTGCAAATCTCTCAAAATCAGCAAAACTAAAATAAGAGCTGTGGATAATAAGACGGCAATTATTTGTGAATGAAGACTGTCAGTTTTGAGATAAAAGATGCTGAATAAAATTATACCAGTTAGAAGAAATAAAAGAACCCATTGGCCAATGCCCATTCTTTCGGTTTGAACACCTGAAGAAGTATTTCTTGCCTTTTCTAATGATGTCATATCTTCAAGGCGTCGACCATATGCTTCTGGATTTTTCTTTCGATTTAGTCTAATGATTAAATCCCACATTTGTAAAAAATAGGGAGCATTTTCTTTGTAGGCATTTCCAATAAGTTTGTCGTACGCAGCGATATAATATTTATCTATGACTTCTCTCATCTTGTCTACGAATTGTTTTCCAAAGGCTCTACTTGTTTGATAAATGGATAATGCTAGTGCATCTTCCTCAGCAATATACCTTCTAACCTCATTATATCGTGTTCCAAGCCTTGCTATAAAAAATCCTGCGATTATTGCAAACAGAAAGGTGCTAATTGTAAGAATGTTTTGGATTTCGTTGGATGGTCCAACTCCAGGAATATATATAACTGCAATTGAGAATATAATTAAAGAGACAAAGGCTCCTTGAACAGCGTGTATGTACTTCACCATCTTTTATGATAAAGTTAATAAACTGGTGTTTTTATATTTTGTTATGGAGATTTTTATTGTTCGTCATGGACAAACCAATTTAAATAAAGAAAAGCGATTGGCTGGAAATTCAAATATGGCACAATTAAATGCCAAGGGGAAGCGGCACGCAAAGAAATTGGGGGAATTTTTGGGAGATAAGAATATAGATATGATTTTTTCTTCTCCTCTTGACAGGGCTAAAGATACAGCTGCACCAATTTCTAAAAAACTAAATAAAAAAATAAAAACAATTAAGAATCTTAGGGAGTTTGATTTTGGAGAGATGGATGGGAAAGAAGAAGTAGGGGTTGTCTTGGACGGGTTGATTAAGAGAAGACTAGATTTAGATTATAAATTTCCAAAGGGTGAAAGCTATAACAAAACTTTGAGAAGAGTGAATAAATTTATCAAAAAACTATTAAATAAAAAGTATGAAAGGGTTCTCATCGTTGGACATGGTGGAATAAATCGTTCTGTCTTAGCAATATTAACTAATCAAAATTTCAAAAAATTTCCAAAAAAATTAGATACGATAAATGTTCCCAATGACATAATTTATAAGTTTAATACAGAAACAAAAAAAGTTAGCTGGGTTAATAAGACGACTAAAGAGCGAGGGCGTGGGCTTCTTAGAAGAACAGGCTATTAATCAATTTTCTTTTCTATTTCTTTTATTAAATGTTTTAACTTGATTTCATTCATTTTTATTAGGCCGTAGGTTGCGTTTATAATGAAGAGTGCTTGAAGTATAATGAATAATGTGTCTTGAATATAGATACTGTAAATTTCCAATAAGATTCCTCCGATGATGAGTAGTGGATAAACATATCTTCTTCTAATTTTCTTTTTGGCTGAGACTAGGGTGGTTCCTGCGATAATAAAGATAAGGCCTAGCGCGCCGATTAGAGGATAGGGGTTCATCTTACAAATCTTTGCTTCTTTCGGTGAATTTTAATTTGTATTTTTTATTTTTGTGCCATTTTTTAATAGCGTAGTCTAAGATAAATGCCGCAATTCCTAAAGCAATTACGTATGCTGCGGTAGTTTTAGAAATTACTGGTAAATACTTTGGATTCATATAACGCAAGACTCCGGTTACAACCCCAATACTTGCTAATAGTTGAATGGACTTTAGGCCGCTAAATGAGGACTGTTCTTTGATTTCCTTTAAAACTTCAATTGCTGAATTGACATAATCAGAGGTCATTCCCCATATTTCCTTTATGTAATCTAATGTGTTGAAAAGGTCCTCAAATCTATATTGGAACAACTCTTTTAGATCTTTTTCGATTTTTAAGTCACCAGAGATTTCCTGTCTTGTTTTTGCATAGGATCCCATTTGGTTAATTCTATTTCTAATTAAATTTATTGTTTTTTGATAGCTGTCTAACCTGTTTCTATAGTTGGACGCATCTTTGCCTTTTATTTCGGATTTTTCTTTTATATCTGCTATTTCTTCCCAGATTTTTCTATGTATATTTAGATACTTGTGTAGCTGTGCCTTAAAATCTCTAAAGAAAATTTGCATTTCCATTAGCTCTTGTAATTCTTTTTCGTTTCTGCGATGTACAATTAGGATTTCTCCAGAAGACTTGAAAACTTCAATCCGATTACTCTTGAAATTATTATAATTTCTCTTTATCAGAGAGGAAACTTTTTGAGATTTTTGATTTAGATAGTTTGTAGATATAACGAATGTGTGATTGTCGGGCATGTTTGAAAGGATTTTTGGGGTTGGGGCTCCTATGGAGAATAGGTAGTCTAGGGCGGGTTTTAGCTTGTTTGTAAAATAGTCTTTTAATTCTGTTTTTGTGCTCTCAAGTCTTGGACCTTTCTTTTCAAGGATGCATAGTCCGTCTTCATAGTATCTTATTGTAATTCCATTGTCAGTTTTTATTTCAAGATATTCTAGATAGTCAGTTTTTCTAGTCGTAGATTTAATTTTAAGAGTAGACCTTATTCTTTGAAGTTTCGTTTTTGATAGGGTAGGTCAGAGGTTCCATTTGCTAGAAACTTTTGAACTTCAGTTAGATGAAGGGTGGTTCGTTGATACCATTCACCAAATACTATCTTAAAATCGCTGCTAGACTTCACCATTTTTATATTTCTATTCCCTCCTTTGTTGCTAGTTGTACAACTGTTGGTAGGTCTTTTGCTTCATTAAATTCTTCTGTTGTTAGGCAAATAAAGTCAGCAGGAGCCATTTCTTTCCATGCTGGACAAATGTTTTTTGTTCTACCTAATTTTTTATCGAAGTCATCGCTTACGATAATAAAATCAAAGTCACTATATTTGTGAATGCCCCCTTTGGCTCGACTTCCAAATAAGATCAGTTTTTTTAAAAATAGAATTTTGCTTAATTCTTTTTTAAATTTTTTTGCTAATTTTATATCCTTTTTTCTGTCCATTTTAGTATTTCTCCTGCTAGATCTATTACTCTTTGGCAATATGACTTATTAAACTTTTTTCTAATATCTTCACCAATAATTATGCCATATCGTGTGTCAAAATAATCTCCAGATATCTCAGCAATTTGGGATAATAATTCATTTGGTAATTTAATTAGTTTTCCTAAATAATAAAGATCATGTGTTTGTGGGACTTCCTTTTTCTTTTTTATTATTAATGCTTTTAGGGATTTTTCGATTGTTTGTTGAGCCCAGAAGATGGAAGAATAATATTCATTTATCTTAAGATTTTTTCTTGCTACGCGAAAATCAGATGATGCTCTGTTGAACCAAGCTAGGACCAAGTTAGAAATTTTTTTCACCATCTTTAATTTTCAAGGCATTTTGCCCTTATAAACTTTCTCTAATTCAACTCTTTAGTCTGTTCCAGATCATGCCTATTGCTACAACAACTACAATTACAGGTAGCCATGGTAAATCAAGATTGACTAAGCCCATGTCTTGAACAAGTCAGCTAAGTCCTAGGATCAAAAGCAGAACGGCTAGTACTGGAAATTTTCTTTTTGCCATTTTGAGTGTTTACACCAAAAGGGTTCTTGTGCCTCCTTGGTGCCATGAAGTATAGAGGGATGGGTAGTATTTATGTGTTTTGTGGGGGAATTACCAGACATAGGTTGTTCCGCCGGGGGTATCATATACTCGAGATAAAGAATTTCTGAAAAATCTATCATTTGCACTTTCTATTCTGGCCACTCTATCTATTTCCTCTCCGGCTTTGCCAAGCCCCAGAAGCAAGCCCCTCATTTCTATTCTTATCAGTTTTTCAAAATCTAATTCACCTACAAGTTCTTCGACTTCTGGTGTAGATTCGGTTGCAAAAGTTAGTTGAGCCTTTCGTTTTCCCGCTACACCCTTATATTTTCCAGTAAAGTAAACGTAGGTTCTCTTGTCTGTTCTATATATCCCTTCTCTTGCCGCAATTCCTTCCGCATCATAAAATGGTGTTTGTATCATAAAAACCAATGTAATGGTTGCCTTATAAGAATTATTATGATCGATTACACATATCAAAAGCTTCAAAAAGTGTAAATTTGTTAATTTTTTATGGAGACTGTAGTTATTTCAAAAGATCAGATTGATTTAGCGGTAAATTTGTTAAGGGGTGGGGAAGTTGTTGCTTTTTGTTCTGCGGGTTAACCAAAAGTATTAAAAATATCTTTTAATCCTTCGTTTTATGATGCAAGGAGAAGATATATTCTGCAAACTCTATCCCGTTTGGGAAAAGAATGGAGAGGTTATTTATGAAAATAAGGTGGCATATGCAATCTTTTCAGTAACGCCAGCAATGCCTGCTCAAGCAATGGTAATTCCAAAAAAACATGTGATTAGGTTTTCTGAACTTGAGCCAGAGGAGTCCAAATTATTCTTTGAGGCGATAGAGGAAACTTTTGCAAAGATACAGGAATACTATGATAGAAATGAAGTCGATAAAATAAAAAAGTTTTATGAGAGATTGGTAGAAAATCCTCCACTTTCTGAGTCGAAGAATAATGCAGAAGAAATGCTAAAGGATGATTCGCTCAACGAAAGACCAATGGCATATAATGTTGGAATTAATTGCGGAAAAGAGGCGGGGCAATTAATTGATCACATCCATTTGCATATTTTTCCAATAAGAAAAGAGGGTAAGGGAGTTATTACCGCTATGAGATCACATTATCAAAACAATAGATTATGAAACAATAGATTTATATTGAGAAAAAGAGGACTAATTTTATGGAAGTATTAAAACTAGCAAAAAATAATTCAGACAAAATAATTCAAAGAGCTATTAAGGTTCTGGGTAGTGGGGGAATCGTGATTTATCCAACAGAGACTTGTTATGGTATTGCTGTAGATCCAACCAATGAAAAAGCAGTTGCAAAACTATTAGAGTATAAAACTTTCAGGGGGGATAAGCCAATTTCAGTCGCGGTAAACTCTCAAGAAATGGCTGAGAAGTTTGTAGAATTAAATCCTACAGCAAGACATCTCTACAGAGAATATCTTCCGGGACCTTTTACAATTGTTTCAAAGGGAAAGGGGGCTGTTGCAACGGGTGTTGAGTCGGACATTAAAACTCTTGGGATTTGAATTCCAAAATATAACTTTATTTTGGAGTTAATTTAAAAATTCAATAAACCAATAACGGCGACTTCTGCAAATGTCTCTTATAAATAGACGCCATATAGTATAGAGGATATTATG
>CAZAZO010000011.1:0-16430 GCA_964489675.1 Candidatus Woesearchaeota archaeon
CATTAACTTTGCATCTGCTGCGAAGTTCTTAGTATCTAAATGCGGGATATATTTTCCCCCATTTTCATTTGCAAATTTTAAATCAAATTTTTGACCATATGTTGTCCAATAATTTTTTATGCCATCTTTTTGAAACCCCATAACTATTTTTTCTCCCTCTTCTAGGATTGGAGCAATCATGTCTTTTATCCAATTTTTTGGGACTGCGCAATCTGAATCCGTCATTAAAATCATTTTTCCACTTGAAGCTAATATTCCTGCATTTCTTGCGCTACCCCTTCCCTGCTTCTTTTCAAATACGGATTTCACAAAAGAATATTTGTTTTCAAACTTTTCAATAATATTTAGTGTAGAATCTGTAGAATTATTGTTCACAATTACAACTTCATAATTTGGATATTTTTGAGATACGATGGACTTGAGACAATTTTTAAGTGTGCTCTCTGAATTATAAACTGGGACCACTACTGAGACCAATGGCTTTTTCCCCTTCATTGTTGCCTGATAACCTCCTTGTAATATTTTTCTAATTTGTTAACGACATTATCCCAGTCAAATTTTTTAGAAATCTCTATGCCATTCTTTGACATTTGTTTTCTCAAGGAAGCGCTGCTCAATATTTTTTCTATATTTTTGATGAGATCTTTTTTATTGGGATTTGAAATGATTCCATTTTTTTTATTCTTAACTAACTCGAGTGTGGCATTGTGTCTAGATTTTGGGATGATCACCGGTAAGCCGCAGGCGTTTGATTCTAAGGCGGCTAAGCCGAAACCTTCTATTAATGATGTAGAAATGAATAGTTTGGATGATTTAAGTAAGGAATATACCCTTTTACTACTTTTAATTTCTCCTAGAAATATTATATTTTTTTCGAACTCGGGTTCTTTGGTTACTTTTCTAAAATGGGCTTCTTCTGGACCCTTGCCCACAATTATTAGTTTGATTTTTGGATTCCTGGTTTTTAATGTCTTAACTATGTCAATTAAAGTGTCTAGATTTTTAGATGCGACCAGCCTGCCTACAAAAATCATATCAGATTGCTTACTATTAGCCTTGGCAAAATTAACTTCTTCTAAATCTACTCCGTTAGGTATAATCTTTACATCTTTTGCTTTGTTGAAAACTCTCTTTGCCAACGAACTAGAAACGGCTAGGTGGCTACTTTGAAATTTTGATATTCTTTTTTCTAAAAAAGATATTATTCTACCCCTTAAGCCTGGCACATAAGGGTATATTTGATTTCCGAAATACTGATGCCAAACAAAAATAGCTGGGGTCTTTTTAATTTTGGAGACTAGTTGACATGAAAAACACTGAAACGGGACTGGCGTGGCACATTCGATTAAGTCAAATTTTTCTTTTAATAATCCTGGGATTAATTTTATTGAAAACTTTAATGGATCAAGATAGCTTCTATTTCCAGACTTTAATGAGATAATATTTGGGCTACAGATTCCATGCAAGAAAACCCCTTCCCTTGAGATTGTGTCGCTGCCCTTCCAAAACTTAAATCCATATAGATGGACCTCGTGACCTCTTTTTACCAATCTTTTTGCAACCTCCCAATTTCTTTTTTCAACACCTCCTACATTATGTGGATAAATCATATCGAAGACAAAAGCAATTTTCATCTTTCACCGATCCCAATTATGCTCATCATAAAAGCTGAAGCAATCGCCTGGATCCCCAGGACAGTAAATGTTAGGGCAACAATTGCATTTTTAATTTCATTAATTGTACCAAAGTCAAGACTGGCCCACCTAAAGAAAATAAATAGATATATTAAAGCTCCAAAAATAACAATTGTGCCACCCACAATACTTGCCCTTTCAATTGTCACATGCTTTATTAGGCGGTCAAACCATTTGCTTTCGTCACCCAAATGAACAATTGCATAAATTCTAGCAAATGCTGCAAAATTGATTAATTGATATCCTGAAATAACAAATAGCGAAGACAAAAACATTGGATGTATACTAAGAGAAATATCTTTGATGGAAATCCCAAAGAAATATAGCATAAACATTGATAAAAATCCTGCGAGAAATAAAAATAGTCCTGGTATAAAAAATAAAAATAAGGGGCTGTAAAGCAGCATAAATCTTAGATGTCTCCAGCCATCTCTAAATGATCTTAATTTGGTTTCGCCAATTCTTTTATGATAGTTAATATTCACCTGTGCAATCTTTAGTTTGTTTCTAATAGATTTTACAACCATCTCAGATGCAAATTCCATCCCAGTGGTTTTAAGCTTTAATTTATCCAAAGCCTCTTTTGCTATGGCTCTCATGCCGCAATGAGAATCCTTAACTTTTGTATTAAAAAACAATCTTAATGTTCCTGACAACATTGGGTTTCCAAAATGTTTATGCAGCATTGGCATTGAGCTCTTTTCCATCTTGCCTCCAAACCTGTTTCCGATAACAAAATCATTTCCTTCCTTTAGCGACTTGATAAACTTTGGGAGTTCGTTGAAATCATAGCTTCCGTCGGCATCTGCCATAAAAATATATTTTCCTTTAGCTATCGAGAATCCTTCCAAATAAGCGTTGCCATAGCCTACCTTGTCGTGTTTAAGAAGTTTTATTGTTGAGTCATTTTTCATAAATTTTCTCACAACTTCTGGGCTCTTGTCTTTTGATGAGTCAGAAACAATTATTTCTGCATCGAGTCTATTTTTTTTGATAATTTTTTGAATTTGTTTTAAACAATGAGGGAGTGCTTTCTCTTCATTTCGGCAAGGTAGAATAATTGAAATTTCTGTCATGGTCTATATATGATCCTTTGATTTTGGCTATAAATAACTTCCCAATTGCAATCTATAATAAAATCTGAATAAACATAAGATATCTCATTTTCTTTTAAAATTTTATTTTTTTCTTCACAAGTTTTAGATGAATAAAAATCAACTACATCCCTTATGTAATTTGAATTAAAATAACCAGAAGCCATGGCGTCTTTTCTCGAAATGGGATATATTGCGTTTCCTCTATCTGGCAAGGACATAACTTTGCCCTTTGGGAAATCTTTTAGGTAGGTCATAGCTAAATAATCCTCATCTCCTATAGATCGATATAGATCGATATCTTGAGGAATGGTAAAATAGCTTCTTGATGCCATCACAAGGGCCAAAATCATAATTCCAATAATCAGAATATTTTTTAATAGCTCTTTTTGTTTGAACCGGGACTGGTTGATTCGCCTTTGAATAAAGACAATGGATGAATATAATCCTACAGCGGACAAAAACGGTAAGCTTATTGCCAAAAAATATATGTTTCTTTGATAAGGTGTTAAAAAACTCATGTCTGTAATTCTATAAATTAGGATCATGAATAAAAGCCAAATTGGCCAAATTATATATGGTATGAATTTTTTAAAATCGTAAAGAACTAATGCTAAAATTCCAACTATAGCAAATGCTAATCCAACTAGGGAATAAACTTCAAATATGGAGTTATTTATCTCATAGATTCCCCAGCCCTTCTCAAATATTAACGATCTGATTAAATTTAAGTCTGAAAAATAACTAAAAAGCAAATATCCCACTAGGGGTATTAGTAAAAATAGGCCAAAGAACTCCCATTCTTTGAAAAGATATTCTCTATGTATAAATGCATAAATTGCAAGAATTGGGATTGCAAACAAAACTGCTATTGGATAGACAACTGTTAAAAATAACATGATTCCAAGACTAATTAATATTTGATTCTTATTTTTGTTGGCAAGGCCTTCTGTAAAATAATAAAAATACAAAAATATGAATGGGATTGAAAAGCTTAGGGGAGCAAAAAACCACAACCCCAAGATATTGCTATTGCTTCCTATGAGTGCAAAAAACAAAATAGAAAACAGGCCTACATAATAACTATTTGTTTTTTTAAAAGAGACATAAAAAAGAGTGAGAGCAGAAATCATTCCCATTATTGGGGGGAAAATATGATAGTATTTTACTAGTGGCAAAATGTAACTGAGGGCTGCTAGTATTAAATGAAAGCCGAATCTGAATCCAATTTGCCCGCCAGAATACTCTCCCTCCCTTAATCGATATGCTTCTTCTATGTGATGCCATTCGTCTATGTGCCTTGGGTATTTGTAAGAGTAGTGGGGGGTATAAACGATTAATGCCAATAGCGCCAATGTCAGTACCAACAAAAGAATTCTTTTTCTGCTCATAAAATTGCAAAAGAATAATCAATTTATATAATTTTACAAATCAAATCAAAGCCTGATTCTTCTCTGTCGGAAGCTTTTTAAACCTAAATTTTCAACAAATAATATGAAATCTGGAAAGAAAACGAGTGGGGGAAGATATCTTAACCCCAAAAAGAAAAGGAAAGACGAAAGAAATAGACAAGTGCGAACTGTTAAAATCGGAGAAAGAAAGACAAAGACGCTTAGAACTAAGGGCGGAAATGCAAAATTAACAGCTCACAATCTAGATAAAGCTAATATTGTAAATGGCAAAAAGACTACTACTTCTGCAATAAAAAATGTTTTAGAGACTCCCTCTAATACTTTCCTTGCAAGGCAGAATGTTCTTGTAAAAGGAGCAATTATTGAGACTGAACTTGGAAAAGCAAGAATTACTAATAGGCCAAGTCAGGAAGGTCAAGTTCAAGCGGTTTTAATAAAAGAATAATTTTTGAAACAGGCAAAGCTTTTTAAACAAAAATCTAATTTTTTACGAGTAAAAAACTTGAAAAATCATACAAATAGCGTCGGTTATATAAAATTAGTATAACCGAAAGCTTTATAAAAGCACTTCTTTTTTGAACTTTACTATGACTTTATCTAAAAAATGTCCTGAATGTAACAGCTCTCATCTAATTTATGACGAAGCTAGAGGTGAGTTGATTTGTGGGGATTGTGGGCTACTTGTTGAAGAAAAAATGGTAGATACTTCTCATGAACTTAGAAGTTTTGACAAGGGTGAGAAAAAATCTAGGGGAGGCGCTCCAATGTCTATGCAAAAGTTTGATAAGGGGCTTACAACTAATGTTGGTGAAATCTCAGATATTTATAGGCTTGATTCAACTCAGGCTACAAGAAAATACCTTCGATTAAAGAAATGGCAAGAAAGAGTTTCTACTTCAATTGAGAGAAATTTAAGGCTTGCTATGAGTGAACTTAGAAGGGTAGCTTCATATTTAGATTTGCCAAGTGTAGTGCGTGATGAATCTGCAAGAATTTATCACTTTGTATTACAGAGGGGATTAGTTAGAGGAAGAAGCATGGAATCTGTTATCGCCTCATGTATTTATGCTGCTTGTAGGTCATATAATATTCCAAGGACATTAGATGAAATTGCAGATGCTAGTGAAGTAGAGAGAAAAGAAATTGGAAGAACATATAGATTCATTATCAGAAAGATTGGCCTTAAAATGACTCCTGCTTCTCCAAAGGACTATATCTCTAGGTTTGCGTCCACTTTGCACCTTTCTCCAAAATCACAAAATGAGTCCATAAAAATTCTTAACAAGCCAGAAGTAGAGGACTTAACTTCAGGAAGGGGTCCCGCTGGGATTGCAGCAGCAGCTCTTTACGTGGCCGCTCTTTTGAATGACGATAAAAAGACCCAAAGAGAAGTGGCTGATGTTGCAGGAATTACAGAAGTTACAATTAGAAATCGGTATAAAGAGCTACTCGACAGACTAAAATTAGAAGAAAAAATTAAGGAAAAGGAAAACGAGACTAGGCAAAAGAAAAAGGAAGAAAGAGAAAGAGCTAAGCTTGAAGCCGAAAAACAAGAATAATTCTAGGTATATTAAATGAGCTAAAAGATGCAAATTCTAATTGACTCTATTTTTTACAAAAATGAGGGAAGGAGGATTCTACTCAGACTACGCATTTTTTATTTATTATAATTTTGATCTACTTAAAAAATGGTAGCTCTTCGCCCCCGCAAGACAAGCCTACGTGTGTTCGAATGAGGGAAGGAGGATTCGAACCCCCGTAGGCAAAAACCACCAGGTCCTAAACCTGGCCCGTTTGACCGCTCCGGCATTCCCTCGAAACAATCTTTTAGATAAATCTCAGTATAAAAAGCTTAGCACGAACACTATAAAAACATATTAAACAGAATCCCAAACAATAGAACTTGTGGGACTGTAATTGCTGGCAACCAAAGAGCCGCTCTTTTTCCTATGTTTGTCCAGATAAGACCAATTTCTGTATAGTCTGTCACAACTCCTGCCATTAAAAATACGAATGGATTCCCTAATGTGCCAACTTTGCTAAAAATTTCAAATGCAATTGGGGCTGACCCCTCACTGCAGACCTCTATAATTGTAGCAAATAACAAAGTTAAAAGAAGCCCTAAAATATTAGCCCCTAAAAATTTCATGAAAAAATGTGCTGGAACATATGCTCCAATTACTGCTGCGACTAGGATTCCGAGAATTAACCACCATAAAACCATATTGGCCAAATTTAAGGCTCCCTTTGCAACACCGATTGCACTCTTCTTAAAATTAAAATTGGTTATATTATTCCACTTTATTTTTTCCGGCAAGTCTACAATTTTTGATTTCTCAATCCATCCTAATTTATCTAAGCCCATGTAAACGAATCCCGTAACTAGCGCTATAAACATTGCAACAAGAACAAATGCTGCTGCCTTTAGTCCGAACAGTCCGAACAGCAGAATGGTTACTGGCAAGTTTGCCCAGGGACTAGCTAGCAAAAAAGTGATTACGGCTGGAACACTTGCCCCTTTTCTATATAGCTGCATTGAAATAGCCAAAATTCCGTGGCTACAGGCCGACATTAAAAATCCAGCTATAACCGCATAAAACAAAGTCCTTTTTTTTCGCTGGCCCAAGTATTTGAAAATAAAATCTTCTGGAACAAAATGATCAATTATTCCACCAAACACAAATCCCAAAATAACTGCCCACCAAATAATACTCAAATAATTCATCAATGATTCATTTAGAGGTTCTAATATTGGAAAATAAGAAAGTAACCATACCAAAACAAACAATCCTGTGAAAATCTTAAGCTTATTGGAGACAAAAACCTTTACTTGTCTTCCTTTCTCGTATTTACTGATTTTAAATCCCAACTTAGAAGTTTCTTTCTTAATGCTTTCTTCATCTATATCTCCCTGGACAGATAACTTCTTTGTAGCAAAATCCACCTCTGCTTTTTTTACATTTTTTAACTTTCTTAAACTAGCTTCTATATTAAATGCACAGCTTCCACAATGCATGCCTTCTACTAAATACTCTTTTTTTCCCATTATTTAAAATCTGTATGCTCCCTTTTCTATATCTGATTTTCTTATAACTAAATAATCCCCTTCAGTTTTACTTGGCAAATAGCCAGGCCAACATCCTCCGCCCAAAGTATTTTCTGTTCCAAGCCCTGATATTGGATACTGATTTCCACAATTATTACATATCATTACATCTCCTTGTTGACTATATCCCTTACGTGCACCATGGCAGATATCACATGCGTCAAAAGCTGTTTTGACTGATCCGTCCACAGCCTTAACGGCAAAAAAATTAATTCCATCAACTTCATAAAAACTAGCTTGGCTTGAAATTTCTGAGAGTGGAATCTTTATCTCCGTGCCTCCAATAACACCTCCCACAATCCCCGGCTTTACGAAAAGCAAAAATAACCCTGCGACAACCAACAGTCCTACACATATTAAAATTTTCTTTTTCATTTTATATTAAATATCTTCTTATTTTATCCGTTATAGTTACACGAGCTACTTCCGCAGCTTCCGCCGCAAGTACCAGCTCCACCACATCCGCCACTACATCCGCCACTAGAATATTCATTAGAGTTGTCCTGCTGAAAATTAGATACAGAATGAAAGGCTTGATTATTTGAGCTTAATTTTGTAGCCGGATACGCTTTGAATACTTCAAGACCTAGTATTTCTGATTCTGTTGTTTTGGAAGCGTCATAATATACCTCAAAATCATTTGGAAAACTATACTCGCTTCCTACGACTCCTGTTATTGTTTTGACTTCATTTGAGATAAGGGGTGCATGTCCTGGACAGGGTATGTCTACTGAAATACTGAGCGCAACTAGCCCAGAGGTGTCATCTACTCCAGAACTTACACTAGCTACCAAGGGGAAAATAAACAGAAACAATACAAGATTTATTCCCACAGTTGAACCGTACATAATAGACAAATAACCTTTCTTGCTCTTAACGCCATCCCATGATAAGGATTTATTTTTTCGCAAATAGAAGAATGAGGACATGGTCGCAAATCCAATTGATATTAAAATCAAATAATGAAATATATAACGGTTCATAAGGAAAGGTCTAAAATATGCCATTAAAACGGTAGATCCTAGAATAGCGGCTACTATGAACAAAATACATCCTATGTGGGGAACGATTCCGTAGGCTATGCCCACCAAAGGATTACTTCCCTTGTATTCCTTTTTTGAATCACAACAAGAGTTTTTGCCTTGTTTCTTTTTTGCCATGTGTTTTTTAGAAAAATATTTTATATAAATGGTTTGGAGAAACTGGTTACAATTAGTTTTTTAGTCTTTGGTAAATCATTACTGATAAATATGCAATACCGAATAAAAGTAAAATGATAATTTGATATAGAAAATTGACTGTACCTAAGTAAGAATATACGAAAACAAATGGTGCAATACCAATTGCAGTTGCAAAAAAATAAGTTCTCATTTTTACATTGCTAAATAAGCCTAGTGCATAGCTCAAAATGTCTGCTGGAATAACTGCCCTCAATAAAAGAATACTGAAGAAAGTTTCATATTTTTCTGCGCGTGATTCTAATTTATATAATTTATCAAGAGATACTAGTCGTCGCACTAGTGGGACTCCCCACCTCCTAGCTATTAAAAAAGCTATTAATGCGCCGATAATCCAGCTAATCCATGTGATCATACCGGCCCAAAACCAACCCCATATGCTCGATGCTAAAACTATAATTGGAAAAACTGTTACTGGAGCTACTACCATAGCTAGAATATGCAAAAAAGAATAAATTAAGACCCCCATGACCCCTGGAACAACTAGTGCCCCTAGATGAGAAGAATTGGTTTGTACTAAATATGAAAAAAGAATGAATAAAAGTAAAATAAGTATCAGCCCACCAATTGCCTTAATCTGCTCAATTTCTCGTCGATTCATCTTTTTAAAACCACAAAATTATTCATCCCTCTTCTTTTTCTTTCAACTATTCCACGAGATTCTAGCTTGTCAAGAAGTCTTGTCATCTTAACTTTTCCAACCCCTAATTCTTCCATTAGGCTTTTTTGAAACATTCCCCCTTCTTTTTGAAGTAAATTAACTGCCTTTTTTTCTGTAGCATCCAGGCCCGATAGATCCAACTTTTTCTTTTTAGCTTTTTCTTTAACTTTTTTAATCACCACCTCTCTTTCTTCCTTAGAAAAAATTAAGACTAGGCCAATGAAGAAAACTAACAATGCAATCGCTATGCCAAACCATGTTTGTACACGAATTGTATCATACATTCCACAAGTTGGACCATGGCTACAAGATGCGCTGACTATGTCTCTTAACCCCAGATTGAATAACCCAATTATTAGAAATATAAAAACTGAAATTCCAACAACTAGATAGCCAACTTCTTTGTTTCTCATATAAAATATAAAAATTAGCTATATATAAAAGTTGTGAAGTAACTAGTTACTCCATCAAAAGCTTTTTAAACAAAATCTAGCCCTATTTATTATCGGCCGCGTAGCTCAGCCTGGTTAGAGCACTGGACTTTTAATCCAGGTGTCGGGGGTTCAAATCCCCTCGCGGCCACTTGTATTTATTTACGACCCATTGGTCTAGTGGTAAAACGCATCGCTGACTTCGATGAGTCCCAAGTTCGATTCTTGGATGGGTCATTTAATCATAATCTTGAGTATAACAAATTACCCTATCTCCATCAATTAAAAAAGAATTCTCATATTGGCTGACCGGCGTCTTTGATTTTTCAATTAGAAGTGGATAGTGATGAATTATTCCTTGCTTAACTAGTGTTGAGAGTGCGAATTTTACCCTATCAAATCCATCGCGATCCAACCATCTTTCACAAAAGGGGCGAGTTTTGTAATTTGTTAAAATGTGTGATAATAACTTACGAGCGGAGGGGTCTCTTGTTTGACCTTCTTTTACGACTGCGTATATTCCGCCGCCTTCTCCTTCATAGATGCTTCCCACCCCCGTTGTCAGGAAAGGCTCTACTGCGAATGCCATTTCGGATAAGGGGACATTGGACTCATTTGGCAAATTAGATATTGTAAGGCCTGCATGTATTGTGTCTTTGCCCAGATTGTGGCCACAAAGATTATTGATTAAGGAGAACTGCTCTGCTTCCTTAGAATTAAATTCATCAAGACAAGAGCTAATGGTATTGCCAACTACGCTGGCTACAGAATCAGGCTTTAGTGTGCTCTTTATGGAAGATAAGAATTTTTGATTTAACTTAATCATTTCTACGTACTTATTGTCCTCGCTAAGATCAAAGCTTCTGGCAAAATCAGCAATAAACCCGTCAACGCAAACTCCCACGTCGACTTTTAGTAGGCCTTGTGCAATATTTTCGTCGCTAGGGGTGGGGGTATAATGTGCAGCAACTTCGTCAATTGAAGTATTTACGGGGAAAGCGGGATCTGCGCCCAATTCTCTAATTTTGTTTTCAATTTCTTCGGCAATGTCTACTAATAACATATCTTTTTTGATAAATTCTTGCATAAACTCAGAAACTTGTTTAGCAATATCTCCTGCTTTTATGTATGAATTTACAACGCTAGATTCCATTCTCTTTTCTCCTTCTCTCTTTTGGCAAGTAGTTATACACTAGTGTTTTATCTTTATTTAGTTTTCCCATGCCAATAAAATCTCCTGAATTCTTAGACCTCACTGCAACAAAATCAGACTTAATATTTTTGACTTGCCATTCTTTTGTTTCGACTTCTTTTCCCAAAAACCATTCTTCTTCTTGCTTTTTGTCTAACTCCAATATTCCGTCTATAATTTGATCTTTGAAAAAATGTAGGCCATCGACGCTTACCCTAATTTCTCGAACTCCGTTTTTGTTGATATTTTCTTTTCCTATATATAGGCCGATTCCCTCAACTTGGAACGCCCTCCAAAAATCCCAGACCTCTTCGGTGGATAGCATTCCTGTATATGCGCGAATTCTTTCTTTTCCTGTTTTGATAAAGAGCGCCTTTGTTCTTAGCTTGCCCAGATATGAGAGCTCTTCTAAGAATCGCTTCTTTTTTGATTTGTTTAGTGGATCTATTTTCATTTTAAAGCATCCTTTACATAATTTAATTCTCCCTTAATCGTTTCTTCAAAATCTTCGGCAGCCTCAACTTCTAATATAATTGGGATATGTTTTAAACCCCTCAAGGCTTCCAGTAATTTCCCCCTATGATTAGAATCTTTTAGAGGACAATGATTAATCTCTTTGATATCTTTGTCTTTTATGGCTCCACTAATATGCACTTCCTTAAGCCTATCTCCAAACATCTCAACAAGATCTTTTGTCAACTTGCCGGACGGATCGTTTTCAAAAGCATGCTCAACGTCCAATGTAAAATTAAAACTATATTTATCTATGAGCGATCCAAAATCCTCTACAGACTTAAATGAACCTTTCTGTGAATCCATATTTTCAAAGAGGATAGGTAAGCCCGTTTTTTCTAAAAAATCGAAATCGACAACATCTGAAGGATGCATAATTATGGCACTCACTGATAGTTCGGACACTAAAAACTTTAATTTTGCAATAATTTCGTTTGTAAATGGATCGTCTCTATATCTTAAATTTTCAATCATGCTGATTGGGGTATGTATAGAAACATAATCAAAAAGTCCTAATATTTTTTTTAACTCATTAGTTATTTTAAAGCCCAGAAGGACCTCTGGGATAGGAAAAGAAAGCTCAATGGCATTAGCCCCCAGGCCTATTAACTTACTAGCTGTTTCTTCAATAGAAAACCCCTGATTGCCTAGTACCCATGAATTAAATCCAACCCTCATCTCTCGTCCCCTAATTCACATTTATCGCTGAGTTTTTTTATTTTGCATAGGAAAAATCCTTCTGTGTCGTTATCTTGTGGATAAAGCCTTTTGCATTTTTGGACCGCTGAGTCGTATTTTTCCCCCTGCCATTCTACCACCCCCTCTCGCAACCTTATTCCTTCAATTTCTATATCCATAATTTCAATATCAAAATTCTTTATTAGAAAGTCTACTACCGCCTCGTTTTCTTCTGGGCCTAGAGTGCATGTTGAATAAACCATTTCTCCTCCAACCTTTAAACACTTTAATGCTTCTGCTGCTAGCCGCCTTTGTACTTTAGACAAATTATTAATCACTTTCTCATTCCACATATTAAATGTTCCCAGACTTTTTCTCAAGGTTCCTTCGCCGCTACATGGAGCATCCACCAAGATTTTATCGAATACAAATTTTGTCTTTTGCCTTAGTCTTTTACAAAACCGAACACCATCATTTTTTGTGACGATTGTGTTTGTGACACCGCATCTTTCTAGATTTGAATTTAAAATTGATATTCGCCCTAATGAGAGCTCATTTGCGATTATTCCCCCTGCGTTATTCATCATGGCTGCTGCTTGCGTTGTTTTACTTCCTGGACTAGCACATAAATCTAATAAAAAATCATTCTCATTTGGCAAAAGAGCTAGAAGAGAGAGCATAGAAGAAATATCTTGAACGTAGTAATATCCCAAAAGGTGCTCGTAAGTTTTTCCTATTTCTCCTGGCTTGAGCTTGCTTTTTATCGCGAAAATTTCTTTATGTTTTTTAATTGGTTGTTCAATTTTCCAACCGTAGCCCTCTAGTCTTTTTTTTAAATCATCTACTGAAATTTTTAATGTATTGCATCTAATGTAGTCTGGACTAGAATAATATGATATTTCAAAAAATTCATCTGCGCCCTTTTTGCCCAACAGCTTTTCCATACGGGAGCGAAACTCTGGCTTAATCTTGTATTTTTCTTTCAGTTTTTTCTTGTGCTCTAATAAGTCCATAAAACAAGATACAAAAAATAGTTTTTAAGAGTGTTTATGGCCTACGAATAGGAGAGGGAAAGCCAAGTCGCTAAGACAACATGGCAGCCAAACGGTCAAAACTAGAATTAAAAATGCTACTGTCCAAGCAAATATTCCGGTTAAAACAACATAATTAACAAGATAGAACAGGCTTGCAAAAACGCTTAAGAATACATGAATTGAATGATTGAAATAGTTTTTCTTTACCACTTGTCCAAATACGCTTCCCAGAGCCGAAATTCCAATAACTATTAGCGGCTCTTCTAATAATGGTAAGTGGAATAGGGCTGGAAATCTAAAGATACTCACAACAGAGTATGGAAACAATACGTCACTTAAGGAACCTAGGATTATTGCACCAACAATTCCCACTAAAATACCACGGATAAATCCATTTTTATATCTATGATACACCATCGCCGTTGCTGCTGCACTAAAAAATAAATGTATAAAATGAATATATTCAAAAGAATGCTCACCTAGCCTATACCCGAATAAACTGAAAAGAATAACTGCAACTAGAGCCAGAGCGCTTGCAAAAATGGCAAATGGCAAATGCTCTTCAAACTCTTTGATAAAAAAAGATGCTCCGCGCCACTTCACTTTTCTTTCGACGCTCTCCATCATCTCTTTTCTTCTACTTTCTTCTTTCTTTAAATCCAATTTTGTCTTTTTTTCCATTTTCCCTCTTTCCTTTCCATAAAATAAATATAAAATATAAAAAACTTTGTACAAATAAGAAACTAACGCCTATCTTCTCTTTTTTGTATTGTGTGAGCACATTCGCTACACTTCCATTTCTCAAAGACATCCTCTTTATATGAAAAAGGTAGCAAATAACCGTTCCCACACTTTGGACATTTTGGAAAAATACAAGAATCTTCCGCCATAATATTCTCCTCCGCCATTTTATTTAAAACAAAAATGATGGTGGGTTTAAAAGGTTAATTACAGACCGAGCGGGCGCAGGCTTGACAATATTGACTTTCTTTTCCAAGAGGTTTTCTTTCTAGAAAGAAAAGGTCTAATCATAATCTATGATCTCTACCCGCTTGTCTTTTTCAAGTATGGCTGCAACGTCAGCTTCAATGTTATGGATTTCTCCTTTTTCAAATGGCCCAATTTCTTCGCCCTCGAATTTTAAAAAAGAGGAAACGTCTTCTAGGAACCTAACTAATCTATGTTTGAATTCTGTTTTTCCCCCACCCGTCATTTCGTTACCCCTATCCTTTTCTGCATCCTCTAAGGACTTAACCACGCCCTCGAACAAATCTTTTTCATATCCAAACATATTTTCAAAATCTTTTTTACTAATTCCGACTTCGGCTGCGACAAAAGCCAAATTTAGAATCTTCTTTTTCCTCATTCTAATTAGGTCCTTAAAACTAGTCATTGCATTTTCTAACTTTTTCTTATTCTTAATTGCCATATCACTAAACATATCTTCTTCTTTGTCTAAAAATTCTCTTTTTTCTTTAAAATATTCGCTTGCCTCTTGTAAAAATTTGGCTGGCAAAACCTGGAGAGAATCTGTGTACTTCTCTTTTCTTACCGCTTCATAAAGATCGTTGAATGTTATCATAAAAATCGAAACACAAAGTAGCTTTTAAGGATTGTTGTGGTGAATGGTTATTGTAGCACCCTGTTATTATAGAAAAGAAAAACCCGCCTCTGCTCCATATTCTAAATATGTGTTGTAGCTTTGCCTCCCCCACAAATTGACTTCATCTGCTTTTCGAAAGAAAAAATTAGCCCCAGCAGAATCTCCTCCAGCATGCCTAAGTACACCTGAAAAAACTAAGGGATACAATAATCCTCTGACGGGTAAAACTTGAAATCTTTTAGACATCCTAAGACAAAAGTTTTCCAACCCATCAATTTCTTTAGCGTCATATAACTTATTTGCTTCTTTTGCTATTAATCGCTCAATGAATGTATGAATCTCATCAGTAATAGGTGCATCAAAATATATAACTTCTTCAGGAGTCTTCCCAAATATTTCTTTTCCTTCTGATTGTTTTGCCTTTATATAACAATCTGCTGCAGAATTAATGTCAGGTAAATATGTTTCCCCCATTAATTCCCATAATGACCTTTTTGTACGATTAGACATGATATTTGCTCCTCTTGAAATAACCCTCTGAAGATATTCTCTTCTTTTTTCTTTCCCAACTACATAAATTGATTTTGATGGATTACGATGCTTTATTGCCTCTAGGGGAACATCGGTTAAAGGACCAATCCTCCTTCTATCATTCCGTCTAGGACCATACTCAATGAGAGTGCCATTATTCTCTACAATACGACATCCTTCTTTCTGTTCTTCCATCGTAATCTTTGTCATTTTTGTTTTTCTCCAGCAATAACAAGAGGTTAAATCGAAAAATTTAAATACTTGCTACTACATACATGTTGTAGTATGAATGAAATAATAAGCAAGTTAATAAACATTGGATTAACGCAGACCCAAGCAAAAGTTTACCTATTTTTGCTTCAACATAAAGAAGCAAAAGCAGGAATAATATGTAAAAAGAGCAATATTCCAAGCTCCCACATATATGATATTCTTGACAAACTTCTTGAAAAAGGACTTATTAGCTTCAAAATAATCAATAATGTCAAAACCTATAGACCCGTTAACCCAGAATCTTTATTCTCAATAATCAAAGAAAAAGAAAGGCAGCTTGAAAAAGAAAAATCTGAACTAAAAGATTTCATATCATCTTTGAAGAAGATAGAAATCCAAGAAAGTAAAGAACATGATTTCAAATATTTTGAAGGAATTAATGGAGTAAGATCCATGTTTAATGAATTTGCAGAAAGTTGGAAACCAAATTCAAGAGTTTATATTGCTTCAGCATCAATTGCTTATGAAAAATGGAATGCTTTCTTAATGGAATATTTTCATAAACCAAGAATTAAGAAAAAGGTCCATCAGCAACTGATTGTCCCAAAAAGAATTATGAAATACGGGAAAGAAAGAGAAAAATTAAAGCTTATTGATATTAAATATACAGATATTGAACAAGAAACTGAGTTCGGAGTTTCTGGAGATTATGTGTATTTTTTAAGCCAAGCTGAGAAACCTTATGCGCTATTGATTAAAGATATAAATTTTGCAAAAACCCAAATAAAAATATTTAATTCTTTATGGAATAATTTGTGATACTTCTTCTTTCTTAAAAAGAAAGAAGCAATTAGGTATGAACCCCGTCTACTCAATGCCACCCAAAAAATATTATTTCAGAATAGCTAAATCTAATATTTTTAATATGAATAATTGAATAAAAACAAATAAAAACAGCAATTAACACGAGATTATCGTCCTCGGCCCCTTTCTCCGCGGGGTAGATGGATCGCATGTACCGGAAGTCGTG
>CAZAZO010000012.1:0-14779 GCA_964489675.1 Candidatus Woesearchaeota archaeon
ATCACTGCGGAACTAATTTTCGGTTACTGGTGACATATGTCACCTGCTTGCACAAAAATCCCCTCTACAGAAAGGTTTTTAAATGAAAATTTTGTTGGAATAACATGTTTTATGAGCTTCTCGTAACCGACCATGTAAGAGTTGATCCAACAAAGTTTGGATTAGAGACAGGAGCAGCCGTGCGTTCCCAATTAGAAGAGTCATACACGGGATTTCAAGATAAAGATATAGGAACAGTCGTCGCAGTTTTAGATGTTTTAGACGTAAATGAAGGAATAATTATCCCAGGCGATGGAGCAGCGTACTACGAATCAACATTCAAGATTATAGTTTTCAGACCAGAATTACAAGAAGTGGTGTATGGAACAATAGAAGAAATTACAAATTTCGGTGCATTTATCAACGTAGGAGCAATTCGAGGAATGATTCATATTTCTCAAGCTATGGATGATTTTGTATCATTTTCAGACACGGGCTCATTAAATGGAAAAGACAGCAAAAGAGTTTTGGTTTCTGGAGATAAATGTGTTGCAAGAGTTGTTGCAATTTCATACAAAGGAGATACTCCAAAAGTAGGATTAACAATGAGGCAGCCTGGACTTGGAAAAATAGAATGGGTACAAGCAGATCAAGCCAAAGCAAAACAAAAGGCAGCAGCAGACTTAAAGAAAGAGTCTAAGGAGGCAAAGAAATAAAATGGCAGCAAAAAATAAAGAAAAAGCATGCTTAAACTGTAAAGCAATATATATAGGAAATGCTTGTCCAAAGTGCGGAGAAACTCCATCAAGTGATTCATTCAAGGGAATAATTCATGTTTTTGACCCAGAAAATTCAGAATTAGCAAATAAATTAGAAATCAACAAAAAAGGCGAATTCGCAATTAAAACAAAATGAAAACCGAAATAATTTCCCAAGAAAAAAATCCATTCTTAAATAGAGAGGAATTAACAGTAAAGATCACTGAAGAAGATATGCCAACAAAGGATGGCTTAATAGAGGCTCTTGGAAAGGATAAGGAAACAACAGTTATTAGAAAAATAGAATCTGGTTTTGGGAAAGGAGACTTCACAGCAGACATAACAGTATATTCAGACATAGAATCAAAAGACAAATATATGACAATCCCAAAGAAAATAAGAGCAAAAATGGAAGAAGAAAAAAAAGCAGCTGAAGAAGCCGCTAAAAAAGCTGAAGCAGAAGCTGCAGCTGCAAAAGAAGCAGAAGCCGCAGCTGCAAAAGAAGAAGCAGAGGCACCAAAAGAAGAAACTCCAGCGGAAGCAGAAAAGCCAGCAGAAAAGCCAGAGGAGGCTAAAGAAGAAACTAAGGAAGAAGAAAATAGTGAGGAAAAAACAGAATGAGCGTTAAAAGACCAACAATAAAAGGAAAGAAAAAGCACACAAACAAAGCTACTTCTAAAAAAGCAAGTAAGTACAAAATTGAAGATGGAAAGCTTGTAAAAGCAAGAAGCTGTCCAAGATGTGGACCAGGAATTTTCCTAGCAGTTTCAAGCGGAAGGTCGTACTGCGGACGATGTCACTTAACAGAGTTCGATAAAAAAGACATCGATCCAAAATTAGAAGATAAGAAGAAGTAATTTTTGAATTTAATCTTCTAAGGTAGAAGTTTTTCTTCGAGGAAGAGTTTGATAGTGAACTCCATTTTCATTAAAAATTGTTCTTAATTCATCCAAAGTAGTGGATTCACCTCTTTCCTTTTCAAATACAAATATTCCATTCATGGTTGGCTGACATGCAACTCGATTGCCATCTTTTAGAATAGTATGATTTAAAAAATCACAATCGTATCCATGTTTTCTTAAGACTTCTCCAATCTCTCCAAGGTAATCTTTGCTGTTGTGGTCGATTGTCATAATAAATATCTCCTGTTCTCCCCTAAAAAATTATGAACCCTGGGAGATGCGATAAAGCGTAATAAATTAGTGCCTTATCGCTCTCTCCTGGGGAAAAAGAGGTGATGTTATTACTAGATAATTAATCTTTATAAATCTTTCGGTATGTTGTAATTCTAAAATGACACGAGATAAGGTTTAAATAGTAAAAATATTATAAAAGAAAATGATAGAACCAGCATCTCCAATATTAACGAGCGCGATAACAACTGTGTTTTTAGGCCTAAGTAAGACAGGGGTCCAGGGAGTCGTCGAGAGATACGCTCCAATAGCTAGAGACAGGCTTGCCTACATAGAAACGTTGTTCATTCCATTGGTCCCAGGGATGAGTGAGGCAGACGCAGTAGATTATGCGAAGGGGATAAAGACAGTAATGGATACACTTGCGGAGGTAGAAGAAGCCAAAAAAAGAGGAACCTTAAACAGAGAATGCTTAGGAAGTTTAGCATATGTAGAAGCAAGGATAAGAGCATTAGATAAGTCTGCTAATATGATAAGGGTAGATCAGGGAACGCGATCACAATAAACCTTATTAACCTCTTCGACATTTTATTTCTATGCAAAAAAAAGAGGAAAGAATTAATCAGTCTCAATTCTACGACCTAATCACAGGCCAAGAACTTAGCTGGCAAGCTATAATTTATGATCTTATCAAAACAGAGCAACTAGACCCATGGGATATTGATATCGGAGTTTTGGCAGATAGGTATGCAGAAACAATATCACAACTAGAAGAAGAGGAATTTTTTATCTCGTCAAAAGTCTTGCTCGCATGCGCACTTCTTCTAAGGCTAAAATCAGAAATTCTCGCTAATAACTATATAAAAGAACTAAACGATTCTCTTTTCGGCAAAAAAGAAATGCAAGTAACTCTAGACTTGGAGCATTTCGTAATCGAAGACGGAGAGCTTCCAATTCTAATTCCAAAAACCCCAATGGCTCGTCATAAAAAGGTAACTCTAGAGCAATTAATGGGAGCATTAAACCACGCTATGAATACAGAGAACAGAAGAATCAAGCGGCACATTAAATCCAAGCAAGCAGAAAAGTCAGCCCTGGTTGTTCTTCCAAAAACAACGATGGTTCCATTAAAAGTCAGAATAAAAAATATCTTTTCAATAGTTCAAAGCCACTTCAATGTCAACAAAGATCATATAGGCTTTCATGAATTAGCAAAAGACAAAGAAGAAAAATTAGCAACATTCTTGCCAGTTCTCCATTTATCCAACCAAGAAAAGGTCCACCTTCACCAACCAATCCATTTTGATGAAATATATATCAGAAACGAAATCCATCCAAAAGAAAAACAAGAATTAGAAACTACCCTGGGTCTTTTAACAGAGGACGAAGAAAAAATAGTAGAAGAATTAGCCGCCGGAGAAAAGGCTCTAGAATTAGAAGAAGGCGAGCGCGCAGTGCATATAGGAGATAACGCAATAAAGGTTGGGGTTATTAACTAGGCTTCGATTGCATCTAATATAAAATTAATATCTGAGAAATTTTCAAATGCATAATCTGGAGATTCCTTTTGTAAGTCACTCAGGGGATATTTCCCCGTGGCAACAGCAATAGATTTAACCCCACCATATTTCGCACACTCGATATCTAGAGGAGTGTCTCCAACAATAAAGACATCATCTTTATCGAATTTTATTCCAGTTTCTTTTTCAGCCTCAACTAGGGCTATTCTCACCAAGTCACCCCTAGTCAAAGATTCTGTACCATAGGCGCCAAATTTGAAATATTTCCAAAGCCCTGCAACCTTTAATTTATGCTTGGCTGCATTAAGAGAGTTCCCGGTCAATAGCCCAATGAGGCATCCCAGATCTTTTAGTTTTTTTATCAAATCTTCTACTCCGGGAATTTTTTTAACCCTATGGGAATCTGTTTTTAGAATTTCTATTAACGGTGCATCATCATAAAGCATTGTTTCAAACCCTTCGTCTTTTTCGGGATCATCTATTCCGCAGGCCCTTAGAAGTTCCATTTGAATTTTCCTCCAAGTCATTCCTTCAAAGTTCTTTTTTTCTGGAGGGATTTTAGTTATATCAAATCCATAATGTTTGTTTACTAATTTTACACTAAATCCCAGTCCTCTGCTCTCTAAGAGTATGCCATCTATATCAAATAAAATTAACTTATTTTTCATCTTTACTTTAACCCAGCAACTCCTCCATGTCTTCAAACTTCAAGTCTTCTACAACCTGATAAATCTCAAAATCTTCAATAAAATTAGGGATATAATTTTTTACATCCTCAACGATTTGGTTTAAATGTCCAGTATCTTTGTAGACTATAGAGATATAATAATCAAATTTTCCAATAATCTTCGAGATGTGCACTGCAAATTTATTCCCAATGATTTTTTTCTGAAATTTATTCTTATCCTCATCATCCCCAGTCTTAGTTTTTATTAGAATGCTTGCAACATTAGGGAGGCCAATCGCAGGAGGATTAATTATGGGAGAAAACCCAGTAATTACTTCATCTTTTTGCAATCTTTTCAGCCTTCTAGCAACAGAGTCTCGTCTCACACCACTTTTCTTTTCAATTTCGGCAACACTCATTCGCCCATTCTCAAATAATGCCCTCATAATTTTTTTATCTTTATCATCAACCTTCTGATTGAGTCCATATTGTATTCCTTTTGATTTCGTCATAATAAAATATATTAAGCTATATTTATAAATTTATCGCTTGTTTTAAGCACTAACACTACGAATCTTTTATATATAATCAAGAACAACATCAAATATGGTAAACAATAAGCATAAAAAAACACTCTATGTTTGTACAGCCAATAGTCTAAAGAGTAAGGCAGCGGAAGCCGTAGCCAATCATCTCGGACTAGTTGCTTCTTCAGCAGGAATAGAGGGTTGGCCGGGAAGAGATGGATATCCCAGAAAAGAATGGCTGGATAGAAAGTACGGATCCCTTGACGAAGAATTCGTTAGAAATTTTATAGATATAGAGGAAGCAGTATACGGAAGAGGTTTTTATGATGACTTAGCAAACCTTCCAAGCAGAGAACTTGTTTTAAATTTTGATGAAATTTATAGAAGAAGACAGCTTCAGGGGATAAACCCCATTCTTTTGGCAGAATTAGAAGAGCGCGGAATAAGTCCATCCGATGAAACAAAAGGGGTAAGACAACTCTCAAATGAGATGGTCGAAGAATATGATGAAATAGTGGGGATGACAGATTCTCATGCAAGAGAAGTAGAAGAGCTATTTCCTTCGGCTAGAGGGAAGACGTATTCTTTTGAGTCTAAATACGGAATTATTCTCTTTAAGGATCAAATATCAGATCATGGTCTCGCCGGTGAGATGATTGATGTAATAATGGGAGCATTAGAGAATGAAGGAAGAAGCAGAAAATAACAATACAAGAATTTTTAAAAAATTTCACAATAGGCATATGCCAGTTTACGCAGCACAATATCTTTCTATTGGCCAAGAGAATGGTGTAAATAAGCTCTTGGGAGATGATATTCGATTTTCTCCATTATTTTTTAATCATCCCGAGAAAGGATCTTCAATATATTATGAAAAGGATCTATATAAAAAACGACGCGAAATAATGTTAAGCTATCTCAAGAATAATCCTTCAATGATACAAAAGATTTGTGAGGATTACAAGAGGGCATGTACAGAAAATATTAATTTTGTAGAGAATGCCAATGTCGACGATTTACAAAAATTATTTGATCTAAATGCTCATGAAATAGTTCCTCTAATGACAATAATTTTTTTGGCAGGAAGTGAAAAAAACACAGAGGATGAAAAAATAAAAGAGATTTCCAGAATAGCAAAAGAAGGAAGGTTTTGGAACGATAAATTGCATTATATGATAGGAATGAAAATCTTTGATTTAATCAATATCAAATTTTCTATTGAGCCCCAAAATGATTTGGCCGATTATGTCACCATAGAAGAAGCTGTTTCGGACGAGTTACCTTCAAAAAATATCCTTGAAAAAAGGCGAGAGTCTTGGGCGTTATTCAATAGCGATGTAATTCATTCAAAAGAAAGGGTAAAAAATTTTTTTAATAACAACAAGATATTCTTAGAGGAGTTTTCTGATGAAAACATTAATCCAGAGATTAAGGGGCAGGTTGCCCAAGTCGGAATAGCTAAGGGGCCAGCCAGGGTCCTTTTTAAGATTCAGGATTTAGAGAACGTCAAAGAAGGAGACATCCTCATTTCTCCTATGACCGGACCAGATTTCATTCTTGCCATGGATAAAGCATCAGCCATTGTCACAGATGAAGGTGGGGCAACTTGCCATGCTGCAATTATTTCTAGAGAATTTAAGATTCCATGCATAGTAGGAACACAGGCTGCAACAGAAATAATAAGGAGTGGAGATATAGTAGAGGTCAATGCCAATAAGGGGATTGTTAAAATTCTTGAAAAAGCTTAACCTAGCAATTCCTTCTCCCCCACTTCCCTCTCCTCCCCGCTCTCCATATCCTTAACCTTATATTTCCTACTCTCCACCTCACTTTTTCCCACCACAATCACATTCCGCACCCCCTTAGAATTTGCATACTCCATTGACTTTTTCAATGACTTATCAAGCAAAACCTGAACAGATTTACCATCTTCTCGAAGAGCATTCGCCAACTGAATAACCTTTTTATCTTGCTCAAGAGAGACTAGTAGGTATTCTGTATAGTCTGGCTCGACCCCAGCCAACATAGCAATTCTGTCAAGTCCAAAAGCAAAGCCAAAAGATTGTATGTCGCCAGTTAAATAAGCGCCACCCGCCGCCAAAGATCCAATATCGTCCGCCCCCACAACTTCCAATATCGTCCCGTTATAATAAGACAATCCACGAGCCAAAGTCGGAGCAAATTTTACTTTCATTTTATAATTTTTAAGTAGCTTTATAATATTTTTAATTTCCTTATAATATGAATATTTCTCAAGAGATTTCTCCCCCCCATCCAAAACTTTCAATAATTTTTCTGCTCCTAATTTCTTTAAATTGTCAGCAACTTCTTTTTTTGGCAGCTTGTCTAATTTGTCTAATTCCCGAATAGCTTGATCCCTATTTTTTTCTTCAATGCCTTCAGTTTCAAGTATCTCGTTAATCAATTTGCGATTATTTATCAAAATATCATATTTCAAGTCTAGCTTATCTAAGATTTTTGTAAGCATAAAAATCATTTCCGCCTCGTCATTAGAATTACTTCCAACGCAATCACTGTCACACTGAGTAAACTCTCTTTGTCGACCTTTCTTTATGGGCTCATTTCTAAAAACTCTTTCTATTTGGTATCTTTTATATGGAAGCTTCTGGTCCTTTGCAATTCTCTTAAGCTGAAAAGTATTCTCATATTTAAGCGCCAATTTTCGCTTAGCTTTGTCTCCCAATGTAAAAATATCACTCACAGCTTCGTCCGCAGTATTTTCTCCTCGGACAAATTCTTCACTCTCAATCGTTGGCGTCTCAGCTGGCTCAAATCCAAACTGTTCAAAAGTATCCACTATAATTTTCCGAATCTTTGCTCTCTTTCGGGCTTCGTCTCCTGTGAAGTCTCTAAATCCTTTGATTGTATTTGTGTTCATGATTGAGTGTTGGGAATTTTAGTTAATAAATTTAACTTAGCAGATTCAATCGCAATCCTAACTGCCTCTTTAGGAGAATCGGCTCCGATAACCTTTAGCCTCTTTCTATCGTCAAAAAATTTGTCGGACATTTTATCACTCCAGCCACCAGTTCCTCGAATGGCGATCATCGGAATGTTGGATTGATATGCTATGGCTAACTCAGTAAGCGTTCCACTCCCCCCACTAACAGAAATAATAACATCACAGCTATTAACTAAAACAAATTCTCTCCCACCACCCCTTTCAATTCCAGTTGCAACAACAACATCTGTGAATTGATTGTCATAAACCCTTTTCCCTTTGCCATAGGTTACACCAACTGTTAATCCTCCAGCTTTCTTTGCGCCCCTAGCAGCAGCAGTCGATAAGCTATCATAGTCCTTTTCTGCCCCATATACAGTTATATTTTTACTTTCTGCGATTAGCTTTCCAATTTCTTCAGCAAGCTTTCCCGCTTCTTTGGCGTAATTAAGATCAGCAGCACTGCCCATAACCCCAATTTGGAGCTTTCTTGTTATTTTCATTTTATCAAGAGGGTGGAAGGCGAGAATCGAACTCGCGCCATTCGGACCACAACCAAACGTTCTGCCATTAAACTACAACCACCATGTTGTGTTTTCTTCGGTGCTGTTGTTTTCGGGTAACCCCAGGGGCGCCCTAAACTACAACCACCATGAATTTAGTTAGAGAAACATAGCTAGCACTAATTAATGTATAAAAAAAGAGGTTATATCGTCGAAAAACAATAGAGTTCAAACTAGGAGGAATCTTACTTCGGACAATGCCGACAACTCCTAATTGCTGCTAACATAATAAGTCTAAGAAAAAAGGGTATTTATATTTTTCTATTCTTACATGCCCCGCGCGATTAAAACCCCACCCGCAAACCACCCGAGTAGTCGAGATACGCTCGTTAATATTATGAATTTTAATCTCCCCAATAAGTATTATATCTCACATTATTTTTTATTGCTATCCCATCATCGGCATCATCTTATGATAACACTGAGCCGTAATTTTACAGTCAGCCAAAGCATCATGTGCCTCGCTATAATCCACCCCAAAGTGCTCAGCAATCGTCCCCAGCTTAGCATTCTTGTAAGGATTAATCAGCCCCTTCTTTTTCAGTCTGTCCCAAATATACCTAGTGTCTTCTTTCTCATTGTGAAACGGCATCTCTTTTCCTTCATCTTCAAACATCACCCTTAAAAAATTCTGATCGAAGTGCACACAGTGCCCTAATATCGGAGTTTCCCACAAGGAATTAGTATCAACAAATTTGTCAATTTTCCTGCAAGCAAACTTAGGAAAGATCCCAACTTTATGATGCTCTGTTATATTTATACCATTCATCCTCATGGCTGTTTTACTCAAGTTATATTCATCATGCTTAACAAAGATATGATCCTCATCAAGAATTTTCATGGCTTTAGGCTTAAAGTCAACTAAAAGCATCCCCACAGTCAAGACCTGATGAAAATCTTTTTTCAATCCACTAGTTTCAGTGTCAATTACAACCCTTTTCATCACCAAAAGAATTTTCAGAAGTATTTAAGGATTATTGAGGCAGAGTTTTATCAAATTAATCTTATTGTTTCTGATTTCAAATACCCACTATGCTCAGCTCCACCTCGCGACCCGCCCTTAATTCTCACTTCGTTCGCCAAAAGTTAGTGAACTCAAAAAATATTTATAAATATCAAAATAAAAATTCTTCCCACAAACTATAAAAAGGAAAGAACCCTTCAATAACAACTGTGAAACCCTATGATTGAAGAGATTATTAAAGATAAGACAAGTGCAGACCACCTTCTGTATGTAAGTTTAAAGTATACAAAGACCGGAGACGTAATTTTGAATCTCCTTTCTAGATGGAAAAATTTAATGGAGATAAGTTTTGACTTCCTAATCGACAACCAAATAGAAGCAGGAAAGATCCCGGAATGCCCAATTAGCCCAAAGCAAAGAATAGAATTCATGAAAAAATATTTCAAAAAACAACAAGCCATTCAAGACATCATCCCAATGTACATTTTCTTCAAGCGTGTTCCAGATCTGCCAAAAACAAGAGAAGGCGAATTCAGAAAAAACGTAGCACTAAAAGTTAAGCTGCCAAATGAATTAGTAGTAATCAACATGGACATGCTAGCCGAATACGCTGAAAAAATCGAACGGTTTATGAATGTTGTAAAGACGTATCAATAATCTCTAAACACACTTCATAACCTCACAAAAATTACAAAGCTCTTTTCTCGAAGGCTCCCCACAACTCTTACACTTTCTAATCTTTAGCTTGTTTTCTTTTCTTAAAGTTGGAACAATTTTTTGAAAACCCTCAACTATATTCAATTTTTCTTTGTCATTTAAATCAGCCGTCCACCCCCGAGTATCCACCCTATACGTTCCAAAAGCACAAGGACACTTGTCATACAAAATCTCAAATTTATTCTCCTTGGCATATTTCATAATTTCATTCTCCGGGGTAAAAAACATGGGCTTAATACGCTGAACAAATCCATCCACCGCCCTTCCACCCGTAGCCGGACTAGAATTAATCCCTAGTAAAATATTGCCCTTCAAAAAATTCATCAATACATTTTGTGCTTCATCATCCAAATTATGCCCAGTAGCAAGTTTATCCGCCCCCAGCTTCTTAGCCCACCTATTCAAAATCCACCTCTTAACCGTTCCACAAACAGAGCACCCAGTCAAATTCTTTTTCTTCTTAACAATCGCCTTAATAAAACATATCCCCTGGCCCAGCTCCTCCTTTAAATCAACAATGGTCAAAGGAATATTATTCGCTTCGCAAAATTTTTTCATATTATTATTATGAATTTTACTCCACTCTCCCAAATAAAGGTCAATCATAAGACCATGAACACTATATCCCAACTTATTCAAAATATAAAGAAGGCTCGTAGAATCTTTCCCTCCAGACAAAGCCACAACTATTTTTTCGCCTTTTTTTATCAGCTTATGTTCCTTAATGGTTCTAGCTATTTGTTTTTCAATATCCATGAAGATTGGTAATTAATAATATTTATAAATCCCTACCCCCTTAGTATTTCATGGACTTAAAAAAAGCGGTGACAACTAGAAAGAGTGTTAGGTATTTTGCGCCAAAAATAGCCAACTGGAGAAAAATAATTCAGGCAATAGATTATGCAAGATTCGCACCAGCAGCAGATAACCATTTTTCAAATAAATTCATTTTAGTACAAGACAGAAAAGTAATAGGAAAATTAGCAGCAGCAGCACAGCAAATGTTCATTGAAGAAGCAAGTCACGTAGTGGTAGTCGTCAGTGATTCAAAATATTTGGTAAATATGTATGGAGAAAAAGGAGAACGGTTCACCGCACAACAAACAGGTGCAGCAATTGACAACTTTTTATTGGGCTTAAATGAAAAAGGCTTATCTTCAGGATGGGTAGGACATTTCTCAGACGATTTAGTAAAAGATGCTCTAAGTATTCCAGCAGGCCTAACAGTAGAAGCAATTTTTCCAATTGGAAAAGCCTCCAGAGTAAAAAAGCCAAAGGAGCCAACCCCAATACAACTCGAGGGAATAATCTATTTTGACAAATGGAAAAATAAAGAAATGGCAAAAGAGACAAGAGTAACCTTAGACCACGCATAAATAACAATAAACACAAAATGGTACCCCGAGGACACGAGAGCCCCCTTGGGTAAACACATAAAATGGCAGAAGAAGAATTAATCACAAATGAAGAGGGTGGCGATCCCGAAAACACAATAGGCGGCGACACTGAAGACGACGAACAAGACGACGACGCATGGGAAATGCAAGATGATTAAGGATTAAATGTTTTGAGATCTATCTTATCATAGTTATATAATTTTTTAGCAAATAGGTCATAATAAGAATTTTCATATTTATTCTTTGGATATTTTAATTTCAGGGGGTTTTTTTGGAATAAATAGATTTCAGATTTTAGGGGTAGCCCAGGATAACAAAATAGAACCCATTTTTCCTTTCCTTGAAGAAAATTGTTGTGAAATTTTATTTCTCCTTTTGAGATGAGATAGAATAAAACAATTTCTTCTAAAACAAAAAGAACATTTAGTTTTGTTATACGTCGTCCCATGGATTTTATATCTTCTTGCACATATTTTTTAAAAGATTTATCTTGGGAATACATTTGCTTCACCCTTGCCAAGCAGTCGGTAAAGTTTTTTGATTCTAATATAGCCTGATTCCAAGAAATAAAGCCAAAAGAATCTCTAATGTACCATTTATTTTTGTCCAATATATTCTTAAATCCACTTTTATGATCAATAATCAGTTTTTGATGCTTTTTATTTAAATTTGCCGCATCACCTTCTTGATACAAATAAAGATTGTCTGAATAAAGGAAAGTTAATCCAACACGAGGCAGCTCTATTTTTTCTACCAGTTCCTCAATATATTTAAAACAATTTTTAGGATTTTGTTTTGTTGTTATAGAAGACATAGATATCCCAAAAACAACCATTCCTTCTTCGGGCGGGAACTTCCCAAGGTTATGTATAGGTGGTTTTGTTTTCATCTTAAATTGATTTATCCATCCAAATAAATTTTAATTGCTCTTCAAAGCCCATCTTTTTTTGCATTGCAATAGATGCCTTGCTAGACGGCTTCGTCATACTACAAATATATAGCGACCCCTTCCTCTTTAGGCATTCTTCTGCCTTTTTGTAAAGCTCTTGCACGATTCCCATCCCCCTCATTTTTGGGCTAACCCAGGCATTCTCCCAAGTAACTTTTCCAGTAGGTATATGATGTGTAAAAAATACAAACCCCACAACCCCTTTTTTGTGTTCCGCCAGAAGCATTATATCCTTTTTTGATTTTGCCCATTGCCTTAGTTGTTTTTCGGTCCAAAATAATGACCCCTCTTTCTTTATATTGAATTCAGCTGTTCTTTTTACTATGTCTAGAATTCTTTTTATATCAGAAGTTTTGACCTTTCTAATTTTTATATCTTCTTGCATAATTATCCAAACAATAGGATCTATTAAAATCTTTCTAAAAACAAAGCTACAAAAAAAGAACCCTGGTCCCCACTCCGATAACTATTAAAGCTCAGTTTTGATAAAATATAATATGGTAGAGGTAGCGGTTCTAGGCGCAGCAAAAGAAGTGACGGGGTCCTGTTATAGTTTAACTTCTGGGGAGGATAAAATTCTAATTGATTGTGGCATGTTTCAAGGAAGCGAAGAATTAGAGAAATTAAATCACGAAAATTTTGATTTTAACCCAAGCGAATACAAAGCACTCTTATTGACCCACGCTCATTTAGACCATTGCGGAAGAGTTCCAAAATTAATCAAAAACGGATTTAAAGGAAAAATATATGCAACGGACGCAACAAAAGAATTAGCATTTATTGTAATGGCAGATGCAGCAAAAATAGCAGTAGAAGATGCTCAAACAGAAAACAAAAGAAGGCGAAAAGAAAATATTGCAGGCGATGTGAGTCCAACTTACAATATGGCAGATGTAGAAAAGGCGATGAGCCTTTTTGTAACAATTAAATACGACGAAGAAATAAAGGTAGCAAACAACATATTTGCAAAGTTCTACGATGCGGGCCACATCCTAGGATCTTCCTCGGTAAAGTTACAAATAAAAGAAGGAGGAAAAGAAAAGCTAATTTCTTTCTCTGGAGATCTAGGCCAAGAAAAATCAGTCTTAGTCAAACACACAGAAGCCATCGGCCATTCAGATTATGTTTTTATGGAGTCAACCTATGGCGACAGAATACACAAAGACCTAGAAGAAAGAAGAAAGATGCTTGTACGAGTAATAAAAGAAACGCATGATATTGGAGGCAAAATAATAATCCCAGTTTTTGCGATAGAAAGAACTCAAGAAATCTTATTTTATATAAGACAAGCCATGTCGTCGGGCCAAATCCCAAAAATGCCAGTTTTCCTAGATTCTCCAATGGCAATAAGAGCAACAAGGGTTTTCAAAAAATTTACGAATTATTTTAATTCTGAAGTTCAAGAAGAAATAAGTGAAACTGGAGATATTTTTGACTTCCCAGAATTAACCTTGTGTGAAAAAAGAAGCGAGTCGATGAAAATTAATGAAGTTGGCTCACCTTGTATAATTTTGGCTGGAAGTGGAATGTGTACTGGAGGAAGAGTTCGCCACCACATAGCAAATAATATAGAAAATAAAAATAACACAATGCTTTTTGTTGGATTCCAAGTAGAAGAGACACTCGGGAACATGATACAAAGAGGAGATAAAAAAATATCCCTATTCGGAAGAGAAATAAAAGTAGCTTCAAGAATAGAAAGTATAGAAGGGTTTTCTGCTCACGCAGACAAAGACGATCTACTAGAGTGGCTAAGCAATTTCGCCAAAAAACCAAAAGTCTTCATAACCCACGGTGACGCCGCTCAGCAAGTCGAATTAGAGAAAAGCCTAGAAAAAGAGGGGTATGAGTGCCATATTCCGTCGCTGGGTGAAATTATTGGGCTATAAGATTACTCATGTGGGAATAAAGCTCAATTTAGGCTCAATCTTTATTAAATTCCTATAGAATTAGACATGAATCCCCTTGGGGGAGAGTAGGGTAGTTTGTCAATTTTATATATGTAAGGTTGATTTGTAGAACAAGAATCAATCATTTCCTGTCCATAATAACCATGAATTCCATTAGCATCATCCACAGTGAGAGGCTGCTCTTCTCGTTCCATTGAGGCATTATCCGCCAATGGAGATAAAACTAAGCCTGCTCCGACGATTCCAGTTATCAATAATGAAGCTGCTTTTCCAATAAGATTTAAATTTTTGGGAAAACTAGACGGTAATGGAACTAATCCAACCAAGCCAGGGCTCAAATAAGGCTTGCTATTTCTTCCCTGATCTCTTATCCGTTTTTGTCTAGCACGCTCCACGCATTCAGGATCTAGATGTCTCGAATATCTTCTTCCGCTCATGTAGTCACTACGTAGTGACTATTTATAAACTTTTCTATTGTGCTTCCCTGTTAAGCATAAAGCATATATGTTCATGTGCTCTTGTCAGAAGAATATTCAAATAGTCATAGTAGTCGAATTCATACAAAGGGCACATTGTTCTTTCTCTCCAAGATATTGTTCAACCAAGATTCCCCTAGTCAGTCCATCTTCAATAGCCCTAAGCCTAGCTTCCTCAGAAGTCTTCACATCATAAGTTCTTATTTGACGAATTTCAGATGTTCCAACTTTATAATATCCATCAACGGCATGCATTC
>CAZAZO010000012.1:14789-15013 GCA_964489675.1 Candidatus Woesearchaeota archaeon
GCCATCCTCTCGTGGGTCACAGACTATTTCTCTAACCCCAGTTAAATTCTCAAAAGATTCTTGCATTAAACCCAGATTTCTTCCTTCTAATACTTCCATATTTATTTCAGAATTCGCTCTGATTAGCTAATCATCTCTAGTAATTCAGAGATTTGTTGGGTATAAAAGTCTTTCTAAAAAAACAAAACGTGTATAACAAGGTGACATATATCGCCTGGGAGCAC
>CAZAZO010000013.1:0-13953 GCA_964489675.1 Candidatus Woesearchaeota archaeon
ACCTCCGACTCCCACCACCTTAATTCTGGCTGTATGTTGTTTTATAATTGCCTCTAACTCTCTGTCTGCATCAGCTGTAGAACTCTTTTTTGCAGCATTGTAATCAATTCCATCATCTCTGTTTTGATTATGATTGTGATTTTGGTTATGTTGATTATTTTGCATGCCTTCTTCCATAAAAAACTATGATTAATTTCGTTTATAAGGATTATTGTGATTTAGTTGCTAGGTTGAGAAGGCGTGTCTCTCCTAACTGCACTGATAAGTTCTACTATTTCTACAGCAGACATAGCCTTGCCAGTTGATCTTCCCTGTACCAAATCATCTACTCGTCTTACTGCGTCTGTTTTTAAAGAAGTCGCTAGAACTTTTGAGGGAAGATTGCCTATGGCACATTCGGCTAGATCATAAGAAAGATCTGCGCCGAATCTATCTACATACTTCTCTCGCAATCTTGCTGCAGCTTCCGCAGAGGGATTATCTATAAAATCAAGCTCCTCTCTTAAAAGTCCATATGTAGCTTCTCTTTCTTTATTCATGAAAAATTATGATTAATTTCGTTTATAAGGATTATTGTGATGAAGAACTACTATCTCTTGCAAACATCTTAGCGACAATAAGAAGGCTACGACCAAGAGAAGGTTTAATATGCGAGTCACTAACAAAAGTTGAGAAATCCCTTGACAAACTTTCTTCTAGAGCTGGAGCAACTTCGCCTAGCTCTGCTTTTCCGAGTGAATAAGCTCTATAATAAGGAACTCTATCGCGACCAAAGGATTCTCTTTCTCTAGAATAGCTATCAGCCAAAGACTTTGCGGCATCTTTAGAAGGATTAAGTAAGAAAAGAACCTCACTTCTCAATGCTTCCGCCTCATACGCTCTTTGATTACTTTGTGATGTTGCATCATTAAATCCGTCTGTCATATTGTAGGAGCGTTGAGTCTATATTTAAGGATTATTGTGTTCTAGTCTTATATTTGAGCCTCTCCAACCTTGCTCTTTCTTGCTCAATAAAAGATCTTAGTTCTGATAATGGATCGATTCTCACTTGTCTCACAAGGTTGGGCCTATAAAATGTCCCTGAATGCCTATATGGAACTCTAAGCGTGCCTGCAACATCAGCCAATCCCGCTCTAATTGCCATATTAATTTACTTAGAACTATTTATTTAAATATTATTATACTCTAGATACTGGTTTCTTCGGCTATCAACTTCTCGCCTTCTTCGCTTTCTGCTAAATCTTCTGAAAAAACCTCAAAACAGTCCACATTTTTTTGATTCACATAAATTCTCCTACCGTCTACCAAGTCAAACCGTGTAAACTCACTTTGGTGTATCGTTTCCGTTTTGACACCCTTGAAAGTTTTTTTATTCCCATTTGAAAAAATAATTATTTTAGTAACAATTTTACCTTTCTCTAAAACAGATGAATTCAGATGCTCTCCCATAATTTAAAATGCTTTTTAGAGTTTATAAGAATTGTTATAATCTATTGGCTGGATTCTTTTTCGTCACCCTTCTTCTTATCATCCGAACTCTTTTTAGGTTCAACCACCTTAACCTCAACTTCTAAATCTCCACCTAAAATTTCTTTGAATTTTGGAGCAAACATTTCTATATATTTTCCCTCACCAGCATTTGCTTCAAAAACAATCTTTTTCTCGTCAACCTTGAAGTCAAATCTTTTCTTGAATAAAAAATCTTGAAGTGCGTTTATTTTTTCTTCTGTTTTTTCAACTACCTTATTTACCTTATAGCTATAAACAACATCTTTTCCTGCTAGGGGGTTGTTGAAATCAACTAGTGTTCTTCCGCCAGAATTACTTAGAACTTTAACCAGCCTTCCATCAAGTGCTAACTGCATTCCTCTTTCGGGATTAATTTTTTGTTCCCAAAATAACTTTGTTGGAATCATTTTTATTAAATTCTTGTCTCTTTTACCAAATGCTTTTGCTGGCTCAACTTCTATTGTGTAATCTTTTCCTGTCTCTTTTCCTTCTAGGTCAGCGTCAAAGCCTTCTGGCAGCATTTTGTTTCCAACGCTTAAAACGAACGGCTTGAATTCCTTGATGTCAAGATTTGCGTCTTTTGCGTCTTTTTCAATATTGGTATCAAAAATTTCCTCAGTATCTTTGATTTTTCCTGTGAATTCTATTTCAATAAAGTCTCCCTTCTTGATTGCCATGGTAGATTGAGAAAAATTGGTTTTATAAGGTTTGTGGGGCTACTCTTCTCGCAGACCTTACTTCTTCAATCATCTTTTTGTTGTTTTGTGCTGCTTTCCCTCGAAAATCCATGTAAATTTTTCTGTATTTTTCTAAGTCGTTGGGACTATTGTCGCTATTAGAATGATGCCTCGCCAGAATCCCTCCTTGAGAATTAGTAATTCTGATATTGGCATCTGTTCGTACAACTCCCTGACAACCATAAGTCCCAAAATCTACAGCCACTTCTAAATCTGACGTAAAACCGATATATTTTCCCTTTGTAGGAGAAGAACACATTGGACTTGCATCTACAACTAGGCTTACTTGCTCAACTAACTTTAAACTTTCATCTAGCAAATATGCATTTAATTTTCTCATAAATTAACGTTACAAAAATGACATATAAAATTTTACCCTTACATAGAAGGGTATGGTAATCTATTTAGAAACAATCCTCGGGATTATCTTTTCTTCAGCTTTTCTTAAATTTTCCCTAAATGTCTGCTTGGAAACTTTTGCTGCACTAGATAACTTGTCGAGATTTACTTTTCTTGGGAAACTGTAATAATTATTTTTAAGGGCAAGCGTTATTGCCTGTTTTTGCTTTGTGGATAATTTGGGGAATAGTTTAGCGACATACAGCTCTTCAAATTTCTTTTGCTTAAAATGTAAAATCTCAAAATATTCTGTAGTTTTATTTTTTTCCAAGGATAAGATAAACTTCTCTAATGGTTTTCGATCCCAACAGACAATTTCTGTAATTTCATAGCCATCTTCATCAATATAAACCGGAATAGAGTGAATTAGCTGCTTATCATAAACAGCCCCATAGAGAACCAACTCCTTCTTGTGGCTTGCTAAAGTAAATAATATATTATCTTGAACCTCAATTTTCTTAATGTTTTTATGCTGCTTTAAATAATCTATATATTTTTTTATGGACTTTTCTTCACCAAATAATTGAATCATACTTGTTGTATAAATAAAACCCCCCTGTGCATATTCCCCAAGATAAAAAAAATAAGAGTCTAGTCCAAGCTCCTTTATCTTATCACTAAAGATACAATCGCTATGCTTATATTTATATTTTAACGACCACATACCTTATATAGCAGGTATATCTTTTTAAATATTTGCTCAAGAAAAATTATACTTCGGGAAAAGACTTAAAAGGGAAATTGTTATTGATTTGATATTGGAGTAGTAGCTCAGTGGGAGAGCACACGGCTGAAGACCGTGGTGTCGAGAGTTCGATTCTCTCCTACTCCATTTCCAATCTAACTCGAGACTGTCGAGAGCGAGCATCTTCAATTTTTTGACAATTTATTTTCTAAACAAAAAATGCGAAGTGCGAGTAGATTTCCTCCTGCTCCATTTTCTCCCCCCAAACATTTAATAAACATCTCTCCTGTGATATCTTAGGTGATTAAATGAATTTAGTGCTAATACCCTTTACCCTTGCTGGTGTTTTGTCTAATGCCTTTGGAAAACTATTTGACAAAAAAGTTCTCCTTGATAAAAATGTCAAATCAAAAGACTTTGTTGTTTACGCATTTGGAATTGTTATGTGCATTATGCTTCTTGTTCTTCCTTTTTTCTTTAAAATAGATCCCGCAGCATTCGTTGGGAAAAATCTAGCAGTCCTACTTACAATTATTACTCTTTCAATTTTCGCCAATATATTTGGAGCTAGAGCTGTAAAGCATGGGAAACTGACTGAATTAGAATCTGTTAGGATGTTTCTTCCTCTTTTTACAATGCTGTTTGCCTTTATTTTATACGAACAGGAAAGAAATTTGAATCCTATAATTTTATTTTTAGCACTGATTGCCTCGCTTTCTTTAATTATTGGGCACGTAAAAAAGCATCACTTACGATTTAAAGAATGTTTAATGGATCAGTTATTCGCCGATATATTTTATGCTTTAGAATTCGCATTAAGCCTCATGATTTTGCACTTATATAATCCTTTAAGCTTTTATTTTGTTAGGGCTCTGTTGATATTTCCCCTCGCCGTTATCATCTTTCGCCCCAAAATTTCTAGAATGAGAAAAGTTAAGAAAAGTACTTGGCTGTTTTTTATAGCGTCTGGAGCGGCCTGGGTAATTAATAGAGTGCTACACTACTTTGGATATGCGAACTACGGTGTAATATTTACAACTCTTTTATTTACCATTGTACCTGTGTTCATATATATTTTTTCTGGAATATTCCTAAAAGAAAAACCATCAAAGAGAAATATAATATCTACTGCTATCATTCTTATTTGTGTGACGCTGGCGATTGTGATTAATGGTGGATAGAATCCTGCTTACAATGACTTTTTTTAAAATATATTTCCCCATTTTCTCCCCCCATTATTAAGGGGATATAAATGAATCTTTAATAAAGGAGAATTTAGTTGCACTCAGATTTCTAATAGAGTGAATCACTCACTAAAACTTTTTATACTGAAAAATTCTATAAGGAATATGATGAAAAAGAGGAGAAAGAAAAAGCCTATAGCTGGAGTTCCTGCTGATCACCCTATCGTCAAAAAGAAGATCAAAAAAAGTCTTGATCTTAGCGTAAAAGAGGGAAGCATGGCTGCTATTTCTTCTGGACTTGGGGCATCTTATTTTGGTCCATTCGCATTATTTTTAGGGGCGACAGCTTCACAGATGAGTCTTCTTCATGGAATGGCAAGTCTTCTTCCAAGCATAACGCAGCTTTACTCTAGCCATTTAATAGAAAAACATTCGCGAAAAAAAACTGTGCTTTTCTCAATAGCCATGGATTTAATTTTGTTAGTTTTGATAGGCCTACTGGGGGTTTTGTATGTTTTTGGTAGCGCTGGAATTTGGACTTTGCTTTCCCTAATTGGGTTATTTTATTTGGGGGTTGGGATTAGAGTTCCTGCTTGGTTTTCGTGGATGGGCTCGCTAATCCCAGAAAATAAAAGGGGTAAATATATCTCTAGACGAACGAAGATTGCATCTATATTCGGTCTTGTGACTATGCTAGCTTCTGCTATATTGTTAGACTTTATAAAAAAGATTGGAATTTCTAGAGGCCAAGAGGTCTTGTTTACTTCGCTGGGATTCGCCTTGTTTTTTATAGTGTCTGTTATTTTTGGACTGTTGTCATTTAGGCTTTTGGCAAAACAGTATGAGCCAAGGCTTAAAATCAAGAAGAGTGAACGTGAAAGCTTTTGGAAATTTTTAAAGAGCTCAAATAAAAGTACACTTGGGAAGTATGGTTGGTTTAACTTTGCATCTAGAATCGCATTTGGTGTTTCGGCTCCATTTTATGTAATCTTTTTATTAAGAGACTATAATTTTGATTATTTTTGGTATATGGGATTCATTGCTGCTGGAGTCATATTTCAAATAGCATTCTTGCCTCTCATGGGAAAAGCTTCTGATAAGTTTGGGAATATTGCCATCGTTAGGTCCTGCTCTGCTGCTTTGGTATTGGTGCCTCTTTTGGTTGCTGCGTCGGTTTTGATCCCATCAAAGATCATAATGATTTTATTTTTAGTAACGGTTCCTCAAATTTTTGCAGGGTTTGGGATGGCGGGGTTGAACCTTGCAACGAATAATTATCTTTATGACTCTACTGTTCCGCAGAAAAGAAGTTATGCGCTAGCTCATCTTAACTTATTAATAGGTATTGGATTTTTTGTTGGAACTTTAATAGCTTCTGTAATTAGCCATTTAGGAATTAGCTTTGTTAGTATTAGTATATTTGGCTTCTTGCTCTCAACGGCCTTGAGATTTTCTGTTCTTGTGTTTGGACAAAGGGCCTTAAAAGAAGTTAGAGAAGTTGCTCCGTTCTCTCCTGCTTATTTCCTACATGAAATACATCCACTTAGGGGAACAATGCATCAAATTCATCATATAAATAATGTTGGATCCAAAATAATACATCACATTTAAATAGAGAAAAGACCCCTCAATAAAATGATAAAGCACCTTGCAAAAGGTCCATTAATCATCTTGAGGAAAAACAAAATGCTAAAGAAACAATGCAGTGGCTGTGGAAAAAAAATAGAAAAGAAGTTTGATTACTGCCCTTGGTGTGGCAATTCATTTAAGAAGCAAAAAGAAAAGGCTAATTTTGGAATGATTGGCAGGGTAGATGAACAAAATGGAAATTTATTTGCAAGTGAATTAAAACTACCATTTGGCTTTAATAAAATTCTAACTAGCTTGATGAAACAAATTGAAAATGAAATGCAGGATATTGAAGGCTTGCCTCAAAACCCAAGAGGAATTAAAATAAAGGTTTCGACTGGCCTTCCTGGACAGGTAAAAAAACAACCCATAAAAGAAGCGAGGGCCCCAAGAATACAAGAAGAGGAAATAACTGATGAAGAAAAAGCTCGAAGGTCTGGATTGCCACAAGGCGAAGCAGAATCTCGAGTAAAAAGAATAGGAGACACCATACTTTACGAAATAACTGCTCCTGGGATTAAATCGAAAAAAGATGTAGCAATAGTTAATCTAGAAGAAGGGATTCAAATAAAGATATACACAAAAGATATGTGTTATACGAAAACAATACCACTGAGAATTGAGATAACTCAAATGAGTATAAAGAAAGATAAGTTGATTGTTGAAATGCGGGGGTAGAAAACATAAGGCTTAACTGTTCGGCTGGTAAGGCCTATTCTAGGAGCGATTTACATAATCAAGTAATACACACCTTATTATATAATTGTCTAAAAATTACAAACAAATATATGAGCCTTATTTATTAATTAAACTCAAAGACAATGTGTCTTACTGAGCTAAATGAGGCCGCTGGGATTTGAACCCAGGACCCCAGCCTTATCAGAGCTGTGCGCTACCTGGCTGCGCTACGGCCTCATACATGTAAACAGAAAATTTCAATTTATAAGCCTTTTGGACCGAGAGATTTTATTAATTTTTTCCTTAAATTTCGGGTTAAGAGGATTTATAATTTGCAAAAATTCAGAACAATTTCTATTGCCCCTAATATTGACCCTGAAAGCTATTTTGCGATTTCCCCTAATATTATTGAAAGAAGTTACTGTTGAAGAAATTTTCCAAGAGTCTAAAGCGTTCTTAATTTGATCCGAAAGATTCCTAGAAATAGTTGTAATGTAACAAATAGGATAATTATTCCTGTTAGAATCTAAATATATTCCTCCATCTGTGTCAAAAATACCCCTAACAACTGCCCTTAATAATTGATCTTCCTCTAAGAAAATCTCTGGAATACAAACATCTAATTTTTTACCCAAAGAAAGTCCTAATTTTTGCTTAAATTTAACAAGATCACAGTTCCATATCTGAAAACCAAAAACTCTTGTTTTGGGCATCTTTCTAAGATTTATTTCGATATCATAAATTTTTTTAAAGAGGGGCTTTATTCTTCTTTTATAATGAGCTACATCATCTTCTATATGGCCTCTTAACTGATAAAATCCTCTAGGCCTTCCATCTTTGTGGTTATAGATATTCATACTACCGTCTCCTATGTGCCACCCTGTTTCTTCAGCAAGTTCGACAGTTATTTTCGAAGGCAATCGGATCTTCATAAAATAAATTCAAACTTGAAACTATATATAATTTTTTATTCAAAAAATCAAAATTATTTCTCCCATAGCCTTTTTAAAGTAAAATTAGAAATTTTTCATGCTTAAATCCATAACACTAAGATTTAAAAACCAAGTTTTTGATAAATAATTACGATGGGAATTACAAAATATCTGCGTGAAGCTTGGAAGAAACCAGACACAAAAGTACTTAGAGAAAGAATGATTGAATGGCGAAAGTCCGACGCTATTGTAAAAGTTGATAAGCCACTTAGGTTAGACAGAGCACGAGCTTTGGGCTATAAAGCAAAGAAGGGTGTGGTTGTAGTTAGGGTTAGAGTAATTAGAGGTGGGCATAAAAGAAGCCGACCAAATAAAGCTAGAAGAACAAAGAGGCTTCATATTAGAAAAAACTTAAGACTAAACTATAGAGAAATAGCAGAGATGAGAGCTGATAAGAAGTTTAAGAATCTGGAAGTTTTAAATTCATACCAGATAGGAAAAGATGGAAAGCATTATTTCTTTGAAGTAATCTTAGTTGACAAAAACAGACCAGAAATTAAGTCTGATAAAGAATTGTCATTTGTTACAAGATCTGCTAACAGGGGAAGGGCGCAAAGGGGACTGACTTCTGCTGGTAAAAAAGCTAGGGGCCATAGACATTCTAGAGTAAAAGTTCCAAAAGCATATCCTTCACTTAGGGCTAATAAAAGACAAGGGAATTAGATTGGTAGCTTTTAACCACACATATTCTTAAAAACTGATAATATATTCTAAAAAGCATGACAAACGAACAGCCGGTGCCGAATACCTTTTATGAAGATACAATGCTTGGAAAGCTTCATTGGTCTTTGGGAACAAGAAGGGTAAGGGGGAAAGCGACAGAATCTGAATTTGTTACACAGTATATATTTAATTCATCTATTGGAGAAAGAGTTGTTACTTCAGATATATTTAATGAAAGATTTAAGCAGGTGGATCCAGGTAGGGGGGATTATGAATTTCATTGTGCTGGAGAAAGGGCGTTTTACGAAGAGGTTGTTGAAGCTAATTAGATCTATATTTTTTACTTAATACTATAGCCAAAAGCAAATAAAAATCTTTTACCAGATTCATAAAAATTACGAGCCACCCTTTTAAGTTGACCAGAAGTATCATATCTCCAATCTAATCTTCGACTATCTTTCCTAAGTTGCTCCCTAGCTTCATCCAAATCACGACTTCCGACATATCTTCTCATTATAATATTCCAAACATTCTAGCATATATAAATATTTATATCCTATAGATTATCTCCTCTCAGAATGGCTTAGAGCGCGTAAAAATAGTGTTTTAAAGCGAGGATTAGCGTCGGAGATGTAAGATATTCTTGAAAACTAAACCCTTTTAGGAGTAGGTCCACCCCCCTCCACATCAGTATAGGGCAAACGAAGTTCTTCTGAGACCCCAGACAAGATTTGTGCAGTCTCTGCGAATATGTCTATATCCCCTGCCCCCTGCCCCGAATCTCTTAATTGTATGTTGGCACCGTGAATTAGATAGATCTCCTGAAGGACGGATGTTCTATTCCCTCTATAATCTCTTCTAATGTTAGCCACCACATTATCAAACTCATCTACATCAATAACAACTGGCCTTGAACCGAAATCTCTTCCCTTGGATCCTTCTCTTCTATATGTTCTTAAAAATAGATTTTCTCCAGTCATATCTTAGCCTCCACTTACTTCTTCCTCTTTTTCTTAGTGGTTTTCTTCTTAGCCTTCTTTCTTTTTGCTGCAATCGCAGCTGCTATTTTAGCTTGTCTGTCTTTTTCTTTTTTTCTTTTATAGACAATCCACAATAATATCGCAACAATAAGTAATAGTAATAACCACATCCATCCACCTTCAGCTAGGCCTGCGCCAATAACAGCACCTGTAATAAAGCTAAAAAATCCTTGGTTTGAATCGTCATCTTCACCTAAAGAAGAGCCGCTTCCGTCTCCGTCTACATCACAAAGTCGAGCCTCTAGTGGCTTATTTAGAGTTAATCCACATTCTGTTGTACAATTTCTTTTTTGAACGTTATCTACACACTGCCCCCATTCACTACACTCCCAATTGGCATTACAGCTAGAAGAGCTACTGCTTGAACTGCTACTGCTACCACTACTAGACCCAGGACTGCCTGTCCCACTTCCAGGATTAGGATTACTTGGATTGTTAACACAAGAACTTACATCAAAATTACATTGAGAATTACAACTTAAGGATCCTGTATCGTAGCCTCTGGAAACACATGTATCGCTATTTAAATTTGAACCGTCACACTGTTCTCCTTGATCAATATTACCATTTCCACAAGGGTCTGGATTTCCAACGACAACAGTTCCTCCACTTCCAGGGCCAACGCCCACAACACCTGAGTCACCCCCAACGCTAACAAAAGCTAAGGCTAGGGGAAAAGATAACAATAAAACAAGGATAAGGGCAAGTAAATTCTTCATTTCAAATTAACTCTTTGATTAACAAGACTGATTAAGGAAAGCCTCAGTAGTCCAGTTAAACTGATAGTTTCCGCTACCGATCTTATCTACTAGGTCTTCTGTAAAGTTAAGAGTTACATTGAATTTAGTTCTACCATTCACCACCCCACAACTTTCATTCAAGAAAGGAAGAACATCTCCATTAAACTCTACTGCTCCTGTTTGATAATTAATCTGAGCAACTGCACCGCTTCCGCCGTTTGTGTAGAATGTAGCTTCAAGAGTTGATAAGTCTGCTATTGGGTTTCCGCCGTTTTCAGGGAAAATCTTACTCATATTGAACCCCATATCTGTTGCATTTCTAACACATGCAGTGTATTGAAGAGTACAAAGTCCACCATTGCTGCCAACAGAACATCCGTTAGTTAATCTTGCGTAAATTCCATCAAGTAATGTGATGTTTGTTGAGTTGATTAAACCACCGTTAGCCAACAGGTCACTTGCATAGATGTTTAGCGTGTAGTTTCCAGCAGGAAGACTATCTAGATCCAAATTGTTCGGCAAGTAGAACTTATCTCCGTTAAATGCTGTTCCCTTACCATCATAAGAAGAATCTCTTGCTAGGTAATGTGGACCGCTAACCATGTAGCCAGTACCATTTAGAACTTCTGCATAAACCGCACTATCATCAAGGCCAACCTTCATATCATCAATTTCGATATCCACAGGGATTGAACAATATTCTACTTGCTTCTCGCTTCCTGTAGGATCAACGATGAATACCATTGGTTCAGTGCTATCAACGCTGAATACCTGTGCTTTAATTTCTTCGGTATTGTTTAAGTGGTCCATGCTAAAGTATCTGATCTTGTGGTCGCATTCTTGAATAACTTGAACTGGGCCTGTGTAATTACACCATGACGAGCCACCGATTGTCACATTATCTTGGCATAGGCTTACATTAAACATATAGTTGTCTTCATATGTCCAGTTTGTCTGGTTACAAGATAAGCTGTCGTCTTCTGGGATGTTTGACTGGTTCTCGTGCCACGTTCCGTTATGCATGGAGGTGTTGTAATAACAATACCACTCAGTATCAATAATATCTCCGCCTGTTGACATGTTTCTTGGCTTTAATATTTGGTAATATGTTTTGTTTACTCCGACTTGTGTATCTGCTGCAGCAAGTGTTATATTTACTGGATCGTTTCCGCCAGCAATATATCTCATCCAAGTCTGCAAATTGCTAAATGTTGGCATATATCTCCAAGCCCAGACTTGAGCACCCTCATATGTTTTTGTAGTATTTGGTGCAATATTATCTAATTTATCAACCTCATATTGAGCAACTTCTACATTGCCTACTTCGTCTGTTGACCAGTAAGTAATAGTGTAGTTCCCGTCAACATCTGGAAGACTAAAGCTTAGGGGAGAAGTTCCATTTGTTGTGTTATACACAACTGCTCCAGTATCTGTATTAGTTACGTTGTAGAATGTCTTGTGGCATCCACTAAGGATACTTCCCTGATATGAATCATTACAAGTAAGTGTGAATACTGTATCTTTTGTTACAAACCACCCGTTAGTTAATTTTGAAATCCAAGATCCCCATGGAGCGAATTTAGGAGTTGAAACTGTTTTTGTTGTGTTTGGTTCGTCTAAATCAATATCATATTGTCTTTGTTCGCTATCCATTCTACAAGAATAATCTTGAACTACTTTTGTTACACGACAATCGTTTGCACCACTAACATTACATTGCTCTGGAACAAGAACTGTTACAGTTTCATTCTCACTAATTGTTGTTAGTGGAACAACTGTACCCATACCTGTTGCATCTACGTAATATTTTACAGAAGCTAATCCAAAATTATCCCAGTCTGTTTCTGTTACATTAAAATCATCATTATACCACACGTTCCAATTCCCACCAGTTTGAGTTACGACTGGATTAGTTAAATCAACTACGATGTTTTCAGACTGAGCAGAAGTTCCTACGTTTCCAGCTAAGTCAACTGCGAAAACAACAACAGAGTAATTTCCTTCTGCTAAATTAAAAACTAAGTTAGCGTTGCTTGTTCTTGTACTGTTAACAACTAGGCCTGTGCTCATGTCATAAACTGTAACATTGTAGTAATCTAAGCCGGCACAACCAGTTCCCATATCAACAGACCAGCTATATTCTACTCCACTATTATTAGTATATCTTTCAATTCCACCGCAATCACTTGTGAAATTATCACTAGCAGAATTTACATTTATTGGAGTTGAATCGATACAGAAAGTTGTACAGTTTTCACCCTCGAATTGCTGTCCGCATTGTCCAGTAGAACAGTCTGCTTGAGAAACAACATGACAACAAACAGTGTGATTTCCTTCCTCGTATTCTGTGTTATCTGAAGATGAATGTGTTTTCCAGTCAAAATTCATATATGCAGCGTTACCTGCCGCGTCCCAACTTAAAATGGTATATGCTGGGCTGGTTCTATTAAATTCTTCTCTAATAATGCTGCATGCTGCGTGACCTTCTGCATTGTAACCGTAAACAGCGTAATCACCTGCAGTTGTAAAATATTTATTTTCAGTTAAATTAACGTTGTTTGAATTTCCATTGATTCCTCTTAAATAATCAACTGAGCAAGTAGGATATGCAACAATATCTGTTAAAGAATCAATAACTAATACTATTTGGTCGTGGTTTGTGGAAACTCCACCGCTCGTATTAGTCTCAAATTCAAATTTTAAATTATTTAATGCAGCAACTTCGCTAGAAGATAAATCCATATCATTGTTTGTATCTAAAAAATTAAACAATGAAATATTAACTACTTCGTCAGACCCTGAGGTTGTACTTGTAAAAGAAATATTATTTGTGCCTTCTCCTGCACCTGCATATGAAGGACCAGCAGTACTAGCATAAACTACTCACTATCTAAAGAATGTGCTGTATTGTATGCCCTAAAGGAAACATTGTTTGCTCCAGCAGGAGAATTCCACTCAAATAAAATATAAACGTCTTCCACTGCAGAAGAGCCAACGATAGGAGGATTAAAAGTTACTAATAAATCTTCGTTCCCAAAAGCTGTGTTCCATCCACCATCTGAAGTATAATCATCATTGTCTGAATCTTGTAAGTCTAAAAGATCAGAATTAGATAAAACTGAACCAGATGCAGAATCGTCATATCCACTTTCTGCTGGAAAAGAATAAGCAGTTGCGCTAACCATGCCAACAGCAAATGTAAATAGGACTAGTAAGGTTGCTAGAATTGTTGCGCTCTTTTGTGTATTCATATCAAAGTTAAAACTGGTTTCTTTTTAAAGATTGTTGCGGTGAAAAATATATTTCTCATTGCAGTACATCTGTAACTGACTGTTTGGGGACGAATCAGATATAGATTAAAACCACCGACGATAAAACATCTTCAAAAATTCCTTGCAAAACCCCCATAAATATATTTAATTTCCATACTATATTATAAGTAAAAGAAATATATTAACTTTTCGCTTTATTTTCACTAAAGAATTCTAAACAAAATTAAAGAATAAAGTCAAAACTACTCTTTCTTAATCATCTTGACAATAGCCATCAAAAGAAACCCAACGCCTAGTCCAATCAATGTCCCCGCAGGAATTTGGTCAACCAAAAATCCTATACCTATACCTATAAGCAAACCAGCAGGAATAAAAATACCAGTCGAATCCTCTTTTTTAGCTGCCTTAACACCTTTTTTTACCAT
>CAZAZO010000014.1:0-12908 GCA_964489675.1 Candidatus Woesearchaeota archaeon
ATGAGAATATGCTTAAAACTTATGCTTCAAGGTTAGCGACGGTACAAGAAGAGTTGGTTTATTTAGAGACTAGGAAGATGTTGAAGAAAGAAAAGCTGTAAGCAAATATTTATTAACTTAAATTCCCTATTCTTTTTATGAATACCATTAGTCGTTTGGTTACGGGGATTGTGATGATTGGAATTGGTCTTTGGATGTTTATCGCTGGATTTTTTACCGAAGAAGCCCCCTGGGTTCTTTGGATTTATGGAGGAATAATTCTTGTACTAGCATTTTTTGTATTATTTAATAAAAAAGAAGATGAAATTGAGCAAATAAATTACAAAGGAGGTAATAAAAAATAATGGTAAAAAAAGTAATTGTAACAACTACTTCTGAAGTTCCAGGCAAAAAGGTAGTTTCAATTTTGGGTGTTGTAAGAGGAAGCACTGTTCGTTCTAGGAATATAGGCAGAGACATCGGAGCAAGCCTTAAGACCATTGTTGGAGGGGAAATTAGAACATACACACAAATGACAGATAACGCACGAGACGAAGCATATAACAGAATGGTTAACGAGGCAATTAAGCTAGGCGCAGATGCAATAGTTGGGATGAGATTCATGACTTCAATGGTTATGCAAGGTGCAGCAGAAATGGTGGCATTTGGAACGGCCGTAAAACTTAAGTGAGAATAGTTATGCAATTTTACTATTCTAGCTTAGATTTATATAATCGAATTGACTACAGTTCTTATGGAAAAGTGGATTAAGTGTGGGCTGGTAGCTGGAATTGTTGTTGGAATAGTTTTAGTTTTGGAAGGGTTACTTATGAACGGAACTGCAGGATACGTATTCCCAGGGATTACCTTTGCGGTGTGGATCGCCTCTTCTCTTTTTATGACTCTAGTTTTAAAAGGCCATTCGATGAAAATATTTTTTAGACTGTTAGGATTGTCCTTAGTTGTGAGCATTTTTGTTAATTATGTTGCTATTACAATTCTAATGAGGCTTGGATTCTTAAATTTATAATAATAAAAAAAATAAGCCTGCAGAGGGATTCAAACCCCCGACCCCGAGTTTACAAGACTCGTGCTCTATCAGCTGAGCTATGCAGGCTTCTAAAAATATTTATTATAAGGCATTTTTAAAAGTATTGTTTTACACAGCATGCCTGTAAAGTACAAATAACAAACATTTAAATATAAGATTGCTTTAATCTTGTCATGAGGCAGAGAGTGGTATTTAGTTTTGAAAAAGATAGAAATCTATTCTTTGAGAAGACCCTTAGCAGAAGCAATTTTTCTAACTGGAAGGAATTATATTCAAAGCACAAAATTCCAAGAAAAACGTTTGATGTTTACAAGAATGGGAGGTCAAGTTTGCCAGAAGAGATATTTGAAATTTTTTTATCTAAGATGTCACATAAAGATCAAGAGTATTTTAGGAAGAGGATTCTTTTTTTAGAGCCTAATTGGGGCGCAATTAAAGGTGGTCTTGCTACGCACAAGAAGCATAAGTGGATTTTTGAACAGGGTAGGAATAAGGCCCATGAAGTTAAAAAAATTGAGAAAAAGAAATTTGACATCAATCTGCCCCTTACTCCAGAGCTTTCTTATTTCATTGGTTTGTTTATAGGAGATGGCTTTACTAATAAGTATGGAGGTTCTTATTTAACTCAATTTACTGGAGATAAAAACAAGGAAATTTCTTATTATGAAAAAACAGTTTCTAATATATCTAAAAATTTATTTGGCTTATCGCCCAATATCCGAGGGGAGAAAAGGTCTAATACCCTAAGGGTTAATTTTTATTCAAAAAGTCTTTATTTTTTAATTACAAAAAGATTTAAAATTCTTGCAGGTAGGAAAACCTATGATGTGCTAATCCCGAAAGAAATTTTAGATTCTTCCAAAGAGTTGATTCTAGCATGTGTTGCGGGAATTTATGACGCAGAGGGAAGCTTGTATTTTGACAAAAGATCAAAATACAGAAAAGAATATCCAGTTATAGGTTTGAATATGAATAACAAGGGGCTCCTTAAGCAATTAAGTAATATTTTTGATAAAAATCAGATCCCATACTCTATTTCTGGGGATTTCTCCAAGCTTTATACTTATGGCTCTACAAATGTTAAGAAGTTTTTGATGAAAGTTAAATTATTGAATATGAAGTACCCTGATCGTTTTAAAAAAGTAGGATACACTTCTCTTTAAGTCTTACGCCCAAACCTTAGGTGTCTCACAAATTTCTTTATCCCCATCCTTTGTAGGGTATAATTCTTCTACTATTTCCTCAGGAGAAAACCACAACTTAATTTCTCTTTCAGCACTCTCTGGAGTATCAGAAGCGTGCATACAATTTTCAAACACCTGTGTTTTTGAATGAATTCTTCCATATCTTCCTCTAATGGTTGTCGGCTCAGCCGATTCAGGATTTGTTGCCCCAGCAATACCTCTTATTTTCTCAATTGCATCTTCTCCATAGTAAACAAGCGCCAATACCCGGTTGGTGTGATATTCTCCTTGAATATATTTTAAGACATCTTCAAAAATTTCATCGCCCTTTTCTTCCTTAAGCTTGTGATAATGTTGTTCCGCTAATTCTCTTTTTACAGAAACAACTTTTGCTCCAATAATTTTTAGATTTGTATGTGAAAGCAAATTAATGATATTGCCAGTAAGGCTTTTTACTAGACCATCTGGCTTTATCAGAACTAAACAGGATTGATTACTCATCTTGATTCTTTTTTGTCTCAACTTTAGTTTTTGTTGCTTTAGTTTCGACTGCAATTTTTTTCTTTTTTGGTCTAGGTTTTCTATTCCTTTTATTTCCAGTCATACGTTCATTTTGTTTTCTTTTTCTTCTAGCAACTCTAACACTTCTGTGTCTGTTGTATCTTTTAGGTTTATTCTTTGTTGGCATCGTCTTCGGTCTCCTTTTCTTCTTTTTTAGCCGTCTTCTTTGCATCCTTTTTATCTACTTTCTTTTTTGCCTTAGGCTCCCCTTCTTTTTCTTCCTCAGTCTCTTCCTCAGGAGTATTTTCTTCTTCAGTGCTCTCTTCCTCAGCCTTTTCTTCTTCTTTTACTGGTAGCTCTGGTTTGATGTTTTGAATTTCACTTGTTTCAACAACTCGTAAATCACAAAATGCTAATGGATAAACCTTCTTCAATTTTGGTAAAAGTTCTTTTTGAAGTGAGCCTTCCAATAAATCATTGCATAACTCAATATATGTTTTTTCTTTTACATATCCTAGCAAGAATTCTCTAGCTGTATTCCTAAGATTTTTTCTAACAGCACGAGATACTCTCTTTCTTGTAATCAAAAGTGGTTTTAATGTTACTGCTAAGTCTTTAGTGTTAGTTTTAAAAGAATCTTCTACATTGTCAGTTCTTTTTCTAATAATTCTTCTAATGTAAGATTTTGTTAATTCAAATTTCTTAGGATATGCAATTAGTGTATCTTCATTATTTAGAATCTGAAGAGTAATCGTAAGACCCTTCCCTCTCAGTTTTCTAGAAAGATCCATTTTTATTGTCTTGTTTGTCAAATCCTTTGGAGTTCCAAGAACTTGAATAGTTTTACTCAAGATTGGAATCTCAACATTGATGAATTTTTTTCTTTCTGCCATTTTGTGTGTTTACCCAAAAGGGTTCTCGTGCCTCCTTGGTACCATTTTATTATTATTCTATTACTAGCTTCCCGGTTCTTTTACCTGTTTTTTGATATTTTGCCTTTCCACATTCTTTACATGTGTACATAATGTTTGTCTTCTTCGTAGTCTTACGTTTCTTTTTAGCCTGGTTTTTCATACGAGATAACTTACCCATGTTTCCAATTCCTCTGTTAAGCCCTCGAAGTTTCATTCTAAACTTACTTCCTCGCTTCAAAGAGCCAGCTTTACCCTTACTTGGTTCTTTCACTTTTTGCTCTGTCTTCTTTTTACAATACGGACAGTATCTGTTTGTTGTTTTCGGCCTTTTCATAATAGACTGGAATAATTTTGCTTTTTAAAGTTTTGGGTTCAAATGGTGTCGCAGTTATATTTATATAGTGTACTTAGCTTGAGATGAGATGAATCTAGATAAAAAGTATAACAAGATGTTTGATGAATTAGAAATTTTTTTCGATTTTAATTGGAGCAAAAATCGTCCCAAGTTAATAATTCTAGAGTCTAAGGAAGAAAGGGATAGCCTTCTTGGGGAGAAGTCGGAAGATTGGATTTGTGGTTGGACAGAAGGAATAAGGAGAATTTATGTTCTAGACAGGAGATTGACATCATTTAGTGAGTCTGGTTATTTGAAATTGATAAAGCATGAATTAGTACATTCTTTTACTAAAGCAAAATTTAGTGCCAGAAAAGGTCTTCCTGCATGGGTATGGGAGGGGTTGGCAATGTATTTATCAGGTCAATTGGAAAATAATTTTCCCAAAAGAGGATTTAGAAAATTTCTAAGTTCCAATGTAGAAAAAGATTATCGTTTTTATTTGGAGTCTGGTCTTGCAATCAAATATCTAGTCAAAAAGTTTGGGAAGGGTAGGTTATTCCAATTAATTATTGGTTCTTCGAAAAGGGATTTTAAGGATTTATTTGCAGAAATATATATAGAAGAATTAACTTATGATTTCTTTGTGAAAGATATGAGAATTAAATTAATCGACATCTCGCAGAAGAAATTCTTAGATTCTTGTATAGAAAAATTAGATTGTGTGTCTTTAAGAGGCCTTCTCCAGTACGGATTCAACATAAAATATGATGCACTAAAAAGTTATTATTCCAACAGAAGACTGTTCCCTAAGGAATTCTTTGAAAACCTAATTGCAATAACAAAACTAGACAAGCCAGAATTTGAAATCGTCAGTGAGAATTGGGGGCAGGTTAAGGGCGGGAAGAGGGGCAAGCGCAAGGCTTAAAAACCCGTCCCACCTCCTAATTATAGAAACAAGAAACACAAGTGAACTATTATTATCATATCACTTAAAATTTCATATTTACGGCCATTGTGCCACAGTGTAAGAAAAAATACATCACAGATTTCTTGTTAACTAAACAAAAATTAAATTATGGAGAAAGAAAAAAATGGCAAAAATTAGTCCATCATCAATCAAGTATAATATTGTTGCAGACTTTGTAGCCGAAGGTCCTTTCCAAAAACCAGATGTTATCGGTGCTCTTTTTGGGCAAACAGAAGGCCTTCTAGGCTCAGACATGGAACTTCGAGAACTTCAAAAAGAAGGAAAGATTGGTAGAATTGAAGTCGATTTAGAAACTGTTGAAGGAAAAACAAAAGGTGAAATCACTATTCCAACGGCAATTGATAAGGCTGAAACTACAATCATCGCTGCGAGTATGGAAACAATAGACAAGATTGGTCCAACCGATGCTAAAATTACTATTAGAAGTATAGACGACGTGCGTGGAAGCAAAAGAGACTACATTATGGAAAGAGCTAAGCAACTTTTAGCAAATATCCAAAATGAAGGAAGTGATTCTACTGAAATGCAAAATGAACTTCGAGAGTCGACTAGAATCGCGAAAGTCGAAAGCTATGGCCCAGAAGGCTTAGCAGCAGGCCCAGAAGTCGAATCTAACAAAGAAGTAATCGTAGTTGAAGGACGAGCTGATGTTGTAAACTTATTGAAATATGGAATCAAGAATGCTATTGGTATGCAAGGAACTAGGTTTCCAAAAACTATCGCAACCTTATCAGAGACAAAGGAATTAACTCTTTTTGTTGACGGAGACAGGGGTGGAAAGTTAATCGCAAATAATGTTAATGAAAATGCGAAATTAGCTTATGTAACAACTGCACCTGACGGAAAAGAAGTTGAGGAATTAACCGGAAAAGAGATTCTGCAAGCTTTAAGAAAAAAAGTTACAGCAGAAGTTTATTTCGGTAGTGCTAAAACTCGTTCAAGGCCTGCTAGATCAGATGAGTCTAGTAGCGAAATGGAAAACGTAGTTAGGCGAGAAGTTAGAGACGACGACATTACAAAGCTTCGAGAAAAAAGCAGTGAGATCAAGGGTAAAAACGTTTTGGTCTTAAATGAAGACCTTGAAATCTTAGAAAATGTTCCAACGTCAAGACTTAGCAGACTTCATACAAAAGACGCCTTTGTTCTAATGGCGGATAGCGTTTCCCTTGCACTTGTAAAAGGCGCAGAGAAGTTAAGAGCTAGAGCAATAGCGGCTAAAACATTCGGAAAAGTACCAACAACTGATATCGAAATGATATCACTTTAAGTTTAATAAAGTCCTTGGAAGTAAAATTCTAAGGCGATTTTTTTATTTTTTTATTTTTTTTGAATCAAAAAATTGGGAAAGTAAAGGCTTATAAGGAGATTTTTAAATCAATTTTTATGAGAGAACATGAAAAATATGCCAATATGGCCATTGAAAGATTAAGACAGATTCCCAAAGTTCGTTCGATTTTCTTATTTGGATCAGTTACTAGAGCTAGTGAAAGAAAGGGCAGCGATATAGATATTGCCCTTATATTGGACGATGATTCTTATAGGGCAGGTTTATTTGGGGCCGTATGCCTTCCTAGAAGTGTGGACTCCGCCATTAGTCTTGTTAAGAGCGAACTTGAAGAAGAGGGATCTCCTGAATTAAGTATTTCTCCTTATTTTCAATGTGAATTTGATAAGGGGATTAGACTCATGGGAGATAAGGGCAGAATAGATCTTCTTAATGAAGTTGGCATCCTTAAGTATGAAGCAGCTTAATTATTCTTTAACCCCAAACACAGCCTGCCACCGATACTTAAACGGCGCAATGTCACCCGCTTTTCTAATCTTTATCTTCCCAATTTTTTTTCCGCCATCTCTCTTTATCTCCTCCAAGACCTCCCCTTCCGTCCCAAACCCATGATAAAACACCTTAGCCCCCTTCTTCGCCAACTTCATCGCCACCCCCAAAAACGTATCTTCAATATTGGGCCTAGGCATTAAAATCACATCAAACTTCTCACCTCTTAGCTCTTTAGGCAATCTATTAGCGTCCCCATTTACAAATTCAATATAGTCATCCACCTTGTTTAGCCGCACATTCTTCTTCGCAAATCTATTAGCCTCTTTGTTTAATTCATTAGAATAAATCTTGGCTTTAATTTTATTTTTTTTCAAGAGCTTAGCAATGCAAATCGGATACGGGCCCACCCCCGCAAACATAACAAGTATTTTAGGATTTTTCTTTTTCTTAACTAATTTTAATACTTCCTTGCTAATTATTTTTCTTTCATTAGCAAGCCTCGGGGAAAAGTAAGTTTTCTCAATATCCATATAAAACAAGCAGTTATTTTCCTTGTGTGTTGTGGTTTTTGTCCTGTCTCCCGCCAAGTGCCGAGTCTTAAATGTTCTAAGCTCCCCTTTGATCTGCCCACGCTTTTCAACAACAGTATTTAAATTCTTATTCTCTTTCAAAATTCTCTTAGCCTTTAGCCATTTGCGCACCCAACTATGCTTTTTATGAAAATTAATTATTCCAATGTCGCCTATCTGGTCTAGTCCACAGTTCATTTTAATTTATTTTTGTTTTCTTTTTTAATTCAGGATAGATTTTCTTTAAAAAAGTAATCACGTCTTCGGCATCTTCTTTGTCAAAAATATGTCCATAATAAGTGATACCATTTCTTGATCTTCTAACTTTATTCCAAAATAGAATGTCTTTCTCGATAAACTTCAAATCCCTTAGAAAAGCAACTTCTGCCTCATGAGCACCAAGCCCCAGAGAATTATACCCCAATGTGAGCATTTTTGATCTTATCAATTGCATAACTAGGTCATAAGATTCTTTAATCAGCGCATTTGCATTTATGTCTGTTGGCCCCTCATTTTTTAACCTATTATCTATATCTAATTTTGAAATTGTTGAAACTTTCTGAAGATGTGTTGCTCTTGAAAAATCTGGACGCTGTTTTTTTACAATTCCTTTTTTCACATATTCTTCAAATTTATCAGGAGCTTTCATAGTTCAATCCCTCCTTGTAAGATAATGCCATTTAGTAGATTTTCTTTGAGTTCCTTATGGATCTTTTTAAAGCTTGGATAAAACTGGAGGATGATTTTTTTATTAAGTGCCTTTTCAAACTTGTCCAGTCTCAAGTTCTTTTCTTTATTGCCGATTATTGCAACATCAATATCTGAATTAAATAGATCCTGTCCAAAGCTATAGCTTCCAAATAGAATAATTGTACCTCCGAGAAATTCGGAATCTAAATAATCAAACAGTCCAGAACCATAAATAGATTTAAGATTTTCTGCTCTTTTAAATTGGATTACTTTTGGGTTTTCTCTATTGAGGCCTATTGTAATAATGTTTGTAGAAGGATCTTTTGAGATAGTAATTAGACTTTCTTTTTTTAAATTATCTAATGATTTTGCTATTGCTGTAGATGAAACCTTCAATTCTTTTGCTAAGTTTCTTTGATTAAACGATTTTCCCGCATTGTCAAATAGGAAGGATAATATTCTTTCCTGTAGTTGTGTAAACTTTAGTTTAATCATATTAACTATAGTTTAAGGATGTAAACTTGGGTTTAAATAAGTTTTGGTTATGGTGATGCACTTTTCCACATAATTTCAAAATAACTTTGATACGATTTTGCCGTTTGCTCATCAGTAATTTTTATTGCCGTTGGAGTCGGCTCCCAAATAATAATGGCTATTTTATTTCCATAATAAATGTTGCAGAAGGACTAACATAATCGAGATATCTTATCTGAAGACCCTTTCTTTTTGGGACCTTAACTTTCTTCTTTAATATTAGTTTAAGATTCATTCCAAGTTTTTCTTCTTGAGCCCTAAACTGATGAAAGAAGATAGGAAAAAGTTTTTCAAAATGCGTTCCTTCACCATATCCAACATAGTCCTTTCCTTCTCTTAAAATATCTCTCAGAACAGATTTTAGTCCTGCTTTCCCCTTGAATGTTTCAACCTTTATATCAGAGGCTTCTATCCTGATTAGATTTTTCATTTCTTTAACAAGGCTTTTAGCAGAATCTTCTTTTTCTTTTAGAAAGTCTAAAATATTTTCAGGATCAGACGCATGAAATGTCTTTTTGTTGTTTGTCATGGATTCAGAAACAAGGCCCTTGTCTTTTAGTTTTTCAATCGTATCATATATATGAGTTCTGTGCCTTCCGGTTTTTTTAGAAAGTGTTGTCACATTTGAACTTCCAGTTTTTAGCAGTGCTAAATAAATTTCTGATTCTCCTTCTGAAAGCCCAAGCTCTTGTAATTTTGTTTTGTTCATAATTAACCAATGCCTTCTAAGTATTTAAGAGTTTCGTCCGAGCTAGGACAACATAAGATTAAAAGAAACAGCGACGCTATTAGGGGATGGTAAACTTTAACAAAAGAAGGGCGGTAAAAGAAATAAATCAGGAATTAGTTAGCGCTGGCTTCTCTGCAATTGGAACAGTGGGCAACTATAGAAGACTAGCAATGATTCTGGGAAAGTTAGGGTATCGTCCAGTCGCAGAGTCATGGAATTATATACCCTTTTTTAGAAGAGAGAATAAACATTCCGAAACAACAGACTTTCTAAGCGTTAATAGAATTAGAGGAACAATAATCTCTGGACAGGATAGGGGATACTGGGGGCAGGGAACTCACTTTGTGAGGGTCAGAAGCCAGAATGGTGGAGAGATAGAACACCTCTTCAAACTTGGAGTAAAACTTGAAGATTCAATAGGACAGTTTATTCCAGTTTTACCTTCTGCAAGGAGAACAAGAGAAGAAATGGATTTTATTAAATCTAGAATAAATGACTATTTTGGTTTAAGGTCTGAAAGATATGATCTTAATAGTTTCTGTTACAATGTCGCAATAAAGGAGGATGCAGGAAGATGAAGGACAAAGAAGCTGGACAAAAAATCTACGATCGTACAAATTTAACAGAATATTGGAGAGACTATTCTGCTCTTGCCAGAAGACAAAGGCAAGCATGGAATAAACAAACAGATCTAGATAAGGAACTTCTTCAAATTAGCGAAGAGCATCTTAATTTGATTCTTCAAGCACCAGAAGTCTTAGATTCCCCTAGGCAAAGGTTAGAAGAGTATATTAGAAGGAATATGATGGATGCAAGAGAATTAATGTTTCAAATTGGACTCATTAAACACCATGATTCACTCGACAGGAGGAAAAATGAATAGCGCTAAAGCAAGTTTTGAAAAATTAAGCAAGTTGTGTAGCGGTAAGAATTCTGCGGAAATTAATCCTGCAGAAATTGAAGGTATTTTAGATGGCTGTAGTGATGCGGAGAATTTTATGGGACTCGTTAGGGAGTGCACAGGAGATTTATCAACTTTTATTTATTCTATGAATTCTGGAATAAGGAGCATGGATTTTTCAAGTCTCCAACTTTGTTCTTATTTTATAAGCGCATATGTGCCAAAGGTACATTTAAACTCAGGGCAAAGACAAGAGGAGGCATACTACAGAAGACTCCGTTTAGACCTTTTTGAAGAAGCTACTAGAATTGCGTTTCGGGAGAGAAATGCAGTTTAGATAATTTTGCGATGATCCCCTATAAGTAATGCAGTTTTTTCCAGCCGTCCTCCAAAACCCTTTTAAACCCCACTCCATTTTATCTGCCATGACAGAAATCGGTGAAAAAACAAAAAAGAATTTGGCTGACGCATTCGCAGGGGAGAGTCAAGCTAGAAACAAATATACTTATTTTGCGAAAGTGGCACGAAAGCAAGGCTATAACTACATCGCTAAAATTTTTGAAGAAACTGCTGATAACGAAATGCAGCATGCAAAAGAGGAATTCAAGTTATTAGGCGAGCTTGGAGATACAGAAAAGAATTTACAAGCAGCTGCAGACGGTGAGCATTTTGAAAATACTGAAATGTATCCAAAAATGGCAGAAGAAGCCAAAGAAGAGGGCCACGACGAAGCTGCTAAATTATTTGAAGAAATTTCAGAAGTCGAAAAACATCACGAACAAAGATACAAGAAATTATTAGAATTAGTAAAGGCAAATGGCGTATTTGAGCGCTCAGAAGCGATTCAGTGGAAGTGCGAAAAATGCGGTCACATCCACACAGGAACTAAGCCTCCTGCAGAATGCCCTTGCTGTAAGCACGCATATAATTATTTTGAACCTTCCGACATTTGCGAGATGTAATTAATTAGCAAACTTTTATAAACACAATTCTCCTAAGCTATTTATGATAGATTTTGCTGAATTCAAGAAGTTCTTTATCTATAATATGATCGGCAGTCTAATTGTTTGCGCTTTAGTAGCCGTAGTATCAGTTCTTGTGGGAGACTTTACCCAGACTGCTGCAAGAGTCTTGTGGACACTTTTCATGATTACTATTCATTCTTTGGTCGCATTATCTTTTATTTGGGACGATTCTAGGCAGGGGACCTTTAGTAGATTATCATTTTTCATTAATACAATTTTCCTAATAATTGTTCTAAGTTTCCTAACATCTATATTTGGAATTTGGGATATTATTTCAGCAGAAACCGTAGCAGAAACCTATCAAGTATTCTTTGTTCTTGGTTTTGCAGCTCTTCATTCAGACATTCTCTCCAAGGCTTTAAATCTTGATAAAAAAACAGATACAATTGTTTTTCTAAACTATATCTTTATCACAGTTGTAGTTTTAATGCTAATTCCAATTATTTATATCACAAATCCAATGACTGTTCTTGGTGAATTCTACTTTAGATTGCTTGGAGCCATGGCAATTATTGATGGGACCCTGAGTATTTTGAGTATTATATTCTATAAATTATATATGCATGCTCATCCAAAGATTGAAAGTCCCTTAGGTTATAATGCGGAAGGCGCGTCAAATAAGGGGAGAAAGGGTCTTAGTATATGGGTTTGGATTTTGATAATTTATCTGTTTTTCCAAGTTTTATTGCCATTTCTACTTTTAAGCACCGGCTTTTTGTTTGGCGGATTTTAACTAGATGTAGTTTTAATCCCACAAATATTTAAAAACCTAATATTCATAAATATTTTATGAAGAATAAAATTGGTGCATTGTTATTTTTATGCCTTATGTTGTCAACTAGCTTAGTTCTTGCGGGAACAACGAAGATCACTGTTCGTATGGACGATGAATATAATGCTTTAATTCGTGTAAAAGACGGAGAGGCAGTCATTGCAACTCCACAAATTCAGAATTATCCAATAGGCCTAGCAGAATTAACATATAGCACAGGAAGAGAAAAGGCAGATTATTTTATTTTAGTTCATAAAAGTGGAAGCGTAAAAGATAGTTACACTTTAGAGGACATTGAAACAGGAAGCGAGTTAAAGGTTGATTTTAGGTCTGGAGTGCCACCAATAGTAACTGACTTAGAGGAAGAATCCGAATCAGCAGCAGAAGATCCCACAGAAGACGAAGTAGAAAACGAAACAGGAGAAGAAATCAATTTAACTAGTAATGAGAATTCTACAGAAGCTAATGAATCAAATTTCAATTTAAGCCAGAGCCTGTCAACCGGAAGAGCTGTATTTTATTCATCTGATTCAGGATTAACAGCGTTTTCATGGTCGCTTTTAGGAGCAATAGTTTTAATTGTTGCATTTTTTGCCTTTGGCCACCTAAAGAATAATGGAATAGATGATGTTGATAAATACAAAAAAGAACTAGAACACATAAAAAAACAAATTAGAACAAAAATCAAAGAAATCAAGATCTTAAAAGCAAAGGGCTTAAAGATAAAAAAGATGATTGAACTAGAAGAGGGATTTTTAGACGAAAAGAAGGGGCTGAGTAATATTGAAAAAGAATTATCATTAGAAAGCAAGACAAAGAAGAAAAAGAAGTAGAGAGTTTTTAGAAAAATATTATAAAGTGTTATATGATAGAATTAACAGTGCCTTCGTAGCTCAGTTGATAGAGCGCAACACTCGTAATGTTGAGGTCATGGGTTTGAATCCCGTCGGAGGCTT